>CAZXQV010000047.1:1174-8057 GCA_964643195.1 uncultured bacterium
ATTCTCAGGATTTTCAGCATTAATACGACACTGAATCACATGGCCATTGAAATGGATATCCTTTTGCTTAAAGCCCAGTTTTTTGCCTTGCGCAATGTGAAGCTGCTCAGCAACTAAATCTATACCCGTTAGCTCCTCCGTAATCGTATGCTCAACTTGAATCCTAGTATTCATTTCCATGAAATAGAAATTCTTCTGCTGATCGAGCAGAAATTCTACTGTTCCTGCGGAAAAATATTTCGCTTTGCGAGCGATATTGACAGCAGCCTGACCCACTTTGCGACGCATCTCAGGAGTGAGAATGGGACTTGGCGCCTCTTCAATTAACTTTTGTCTTCTTCTTTGAATTGTGCAATCACGCTCTCCTAAATGAACATAGTTGCCATGCTTGTCACCCAAAATCTGGACCTCAATGTGACGCGGACGCACAATCATTTTTTCTAAGTAGACATCAGGATTGCTAAAACTCACCTCAGCTTCAGCACGGGCAGCAGAATAGAGACGCTTAAATTCTCCCTCATTGTACGCGATACGAATACCCTTCCCACCACCACCAGCAACCGCTTTGATAAAAACTGGGTAGCCAATCTTTTTTACGACATGCAGTGCTTCGTCAACATCTTTTACAATACCCTTAGAGCCAGGGATCACAGGGCATTTAGCTGCCCTTGCAATCGCTTTAGCTTCAGCCTTATCGCCTAACAATGAAATCGACTTGGAGCTAGGACCGATAAAATTCAAACCGCAACTCTCGCAAATAGCGGCAAACTTAGCATTTTCAGATAGGAATCCATAACCGGGATGAATGGAATCAGCTCCGGTGATTTCACAAGCGGAGAGAATATTGGGAACTTTGAGATAACTTTGAGTCGCAGCTGGTTTGCCAATGCAAACCGCCTCATCAGCAAAAAGAACATGGAGGGCCTCACGATCAGCCTCTGAATAGACAGCTACCGTTTCAAGACCAAGATCGTGGCAAGCACGAATGATACGAACAGCTATCTCACCTCTATTTGCAATTAGAACTTTTTTCATTCTACCCTAAACATTACTGTTCCATATTCAACAGGATCACCACTCTTCATGAGGATCTCAACAATCTTTCCAGATACTCCCGATTTGACCTCATTCATCACCTTCATCGCCTCAATAATGCAGACAATACTCTCTCTTTCTACTCTATCTCCTACTTTCGCATATGGAGGGTCATTAGGAGAAGGCGACGCATAAAAAGTACCCACGATAGGAGAAGTAATCACTTCTCCTATCTGTTTCGTTGGTGCAGTTACTGCAGGTAGAGCTGGAGCTACAGGAGCTGCGATTGGCACTGCTGCCACAACCTCATTACACATACGCTCTAACTCGATCTCAAATCCATCTTTTTTGATCACAAGGCGCTTTAGACTTTTGTCTTCCATCTTCGCAATCAAACCATCAATGTCTTTAATATCCATTGGTTATACCCTTTGTATGTACTCATTTGTACGTGTATCGACTTTGATCACATCACCGGCTTCAATGAAAGGGGGAACTTCGACAGAGGCTCCTGTCTCCAGAACCACCACTTTTGTAGTATTGGCTCCATTTGTTGTTCCATCAGATTTTGCCACCATGAGCTCTAAAAATTGAGGTAACTCTACAGAAAAAACACGATCACCATAGAAAATTGCCTCAAGCTCGACACCCTCTTTCAAATAGTTGGCTTTATCGCCCACTACATCTGGCGCTACAGAAACTTGATCAAGATTCCCAATATCGAGGAAGCAATAATTCTTTCCTTCGAGATAAAGATACTCAAGCTTGCGTTCATCCAAAGAGACCTCTTCAACCTCTTGATTCATCTTGAAATTTCTCTCAACCACCTTCTCGTTGGCGAGATTACGCAATTTCGCTTTCATGAAAGGAGGCCCTTTCGGCGCTGTCACTTTCACACAGGATTCAACCCGGAAAAGATGCTTATCAATCGACAGAATCATTCCAGGAGAGAGCTGACCGCTCGGCACCATCTTACTCACTACAACCTCGCAATGTTTGAATTCCTTTTTCCATCGACTCATGCTTGAAAAGGTAGGTGCCCGCCACAAAGACATTGGCTCCCGCCTTCAAACACGCTTTCGCCGTCTTATCATCCACTCCACCATCTACTTGAATCGGGAAAGGCGGCAATACCTCGCCTTTCTTTGGCACGACTCCACCTGCTCTCAAACCACGCCTATCAATCTCTTCGCGTAAAAAGCTCACTTTTTCTAAGACGCTCTCATCAAATTGCTGTCCTCCAAAACCTGGAGCCACGGTCATCATCAAAAGCAGATCACATCGATCCAAATAACGCAGAGCAAAATCAGCGGGGGTTTCAGGACAAAAAGCGATCCCTGCTTGCACGTTTGACCTCCGGATGTAACTCAAAATCTCTTCGATTTCCTCTGTAGCTTCAAAATGGAAAGTGATGCGATCTGCACCAGCCTGCACAAGTCGCTCCACAAAATCAAAGGGGTTATAAATCATGATATGAACATCGAGAAAGAGATTGGTAGCGCGATTGATTGCAGCAAGTGCTCTAGGCCCAAGTGTTAAATTGGGCACAAAATGACCATCCATGATATCCACATGGATACAGTCAGCACCGGCATCTTCGCACCTCTTAGCCTCATCTGCAAGACGACCAAAATCGGCAGCAAAAATGGAGGGAGCAACTATTATATCTTCTCTCTTCATAGGGGCAAAGTTATAGCTTCTTTTAGGCCTGAAGTCAAGAAATTCTCCTATCGAAAACCTGGCTGATAGAAATCATATATTTATTTCCCTCCGACAGAAAATTTGGCATTGGTAAATAGGATCGACTATAATTTTCCGTTAGTGTAAAATCCATCCTTTTGTACTAAAATTTTCATGAGTCACAAACGAGAACACTTTTCGTCCCAGCTTGGCTACATCCTTTCTTTGATGGGTGTCGCGGTTGGTGCAGGGAATATCTGGCGTTTTTCCCGCATTGTCGCCCAAAATGGTGGGGGCTCTTTCCTCATCCCTTGGGTGATTTTTCTTTTCGCATGGTCTATTCCTTTAATCATTGCGGAGCTTGCCTTAGGAAACCGCTTTCGTAGAGCTCCTATCGGCACGATGGTTGCCGCTGCTGGGAAAAAATTTGCCTGGATGGGTGCCTTCATCGCCCTTGTCGCCACTGCCATTCTCTTTTACTACTCGGTGGTGGCGGGTTGGGGATTTCGCTATTTTTTCTATAGCATTAGTGGTCAATTGAGTGCGACATCTGATCATGCCGCTCTTTGGAATGGATATACCCGAAGTTTGCAACCTCTCTTCTTTCACCTAGGCTCTATCCTATTGGGCTCTTATGTGATTTATAAGGGAATTACGCAGGGAATCGAAAGAAGTAATAAATTTCTCATACCCACCCTCTTAGTAATGATTTTTATCATTGCTATTAGGGCTATTACCCTGCCTGGCGCCATACAAGGTATTGCTTGGTTTTTCACTCCGCATAGGGCTGATCTTTTCAACCATAAAGTTTGGTTGGAAGCGCTTACACAGAATGCATGGGATACGGGAGCCGGCTGGGGTTTATTGCTCGTCTATGCTGGTTATGCGCGTAAGAAAGAGAGTATCACAGTCAATGGCTGCTTGACTGCTTTTGCGAATAATGCAGTTTCCCTCTTGATGGGCATTATTATTTTTGCGACTGTTTTTGCGCTTGAAAGCATAGAAGGGATCAACGCGATGATTTCGGGAGAGGGAAGCACAAACATTGGGATCACATTCATCTATCTGCCCAAGCTCTTTAATGCACTGCCTGGTGGTCACGTTGTCCATAGCATCTTTGCTGCAATCTTCTTCCTCGCATTTGCTTTTGCAGCTCTAAGTTCGATGATTTCGATGCTACAACTTGCTGCTCAAAGTTTTAAGGAACTTGGAATGCCCAAAAACCCTGCTATATTGGTTACCGCATTATTGGCATTTGTTCTAGGAGTTCCCTCTGCACTATCGATGGCTTTCTTTGACAATCAAGATTCTGTCTGGGGTTTGGGGTTGATCATCAACGGTCTTTTCATGGCTTTTGCAGTGATGCGCTTTGGGGTGAACCGTTTCCGGAAGGAGCTTGTGAACAGTGTCGATGGTGACCTCAAAATGGGTAAGGGCTACAACTTTGTGATCAGCGTCCTGATTCCTCTACAAGGCATCATTTTGATCGGTTGGTTCTTTTATAAGAGTATTGTAGAAGTGGATCGCTTTTGGGATCCCTTCATGGTATTTAGTTTCGGGACGATTGTCTTTCAATGGGGCACTGCGATTGTTTGTTTCCTGTTGATCAATCGTTGGTTGGCCAAGCGCACAGAGAAGCCTTCCATCAATCCATAGAGGTTCTAGTTCTTAGAAAGAGAACATAGGATGGACAAATTTGCCATCTTTAGAGATCAGCTCGCCATCCACCTCTATCGTTCCACCCTCTCTCAAATCACAAATCATATCCCAATGCAGTCCAGACTTATTGGTAGAACCTGTTTCAGGATAGCCAGCTCCTAAAGCTGCATGGAAAGTCCCCCCGATCTTCTCATCAAACAAAATATTTTGGGAGAATTTTTTCACTTTGTAATTGGTACCAATCGCAATCTCACCCAACCGTGAGGCTCCCTCATCTTGGTTGATCATCGCATGAAGAAAAGCTTCATTCTTGCTCGCTTTTGCTGAGACCACTTTCCCCTTCTGAAAGATGATCTCCACATCTTCTACAATCGTGCCATGATAGATCGCCGGATAGGTGTAGCGCACAATCCCTTCAACACTCTTGGGCCCTGTAAAGACCTCACCATCCGGAAAGTTATGCTTCCCACAGCAGTTGACCCATTTGCGTCCCTCAACATCCACAACAAGATCTGTTCCGGCAGAAGTTTTGAAATGCAGCTTTTTCTTTTTATCGAGAAAATCCACCATCTTCGCTTGCGCCTTTTCCTGCTCTTTCCAAGAAGCTACTGGATCTGATTCATTTAGATGCGCTGCATTGAAGACAAACTCAGCATAGTCGAGCAAGCCCATATTTGCCTCTTGAGCTAAAGCCTCTGTAGGGCAAAGAGTCACACACCAGTCAAGCTCTCCATCAGCCGCTCGTCGCATCGTTTTTTCCATCAAAGGCTGCCTTCCTTGGCTCTTCAACGCCTGACTCTTAGGATTCACCACTGAGAGCCCTCTTGTATTGGAAGGCCCCTCCACACGAATCCGCTTATTGCAAGTCGATGCTGCAAACATTTGAAATGGACAGGTGTGTGAAAGTTGCTTCTCACTGGCATAACGAAAAAAAATCTCCTCCCAAACCGGTGGTTGAAGCGTTGCATACACATGAGCACCAGATTTAATGAGTTCTTCGTATAAAGCTTCTTGCAGCGGCAGCGCACCAAACTCACCCATTAACCAAACTAGGTCATCTGGTTTCACGTTTAATGAATAATGTACAAGCACTTGCGCCATTTTATTCAATCTAGGATCTCTCATCTCTTGCTCCATAATTTTCAAAATAGATATAATGAATTATATGAATAAAACACGCAATCTAAATTGGACCCTTACTTTAATTATGTCGATCATTTTTGGTTCGTTGGGAGTTGATCGTTTTATGATGGGGTATATTGGTCTGGGCATTCTCAAATTAATTACGGGTGGCGGTTTTGGAGTCTGGTGGGTAGTGGACATGATACTAGTCGCAACCCGCTATCCATTCAAAAGAGTCCACTGGACTGACTAATATAGCTGAATCAGTACAAAATTGCAGTGTTTGACCGCGCTCAAACTCTCGGGTCTGAACGATCCTAAGTGACCCAATGTTAGAAACATGTGGTCACTTAGGATCGTTCAGTCGCGAGACTTTCGCGTGGGTGAAACACTGCAATTTTGTACTGATTCAGCTATACATCATAGGATCTCTGTAGAAAACCGGAAAGGCGAACTGATCGTAAAAGCTACGAGGAAGTTTGCTCCCCAAAAACTCTCATCCCCTGCCAGTGGAATCACTTCCATTTGAGAAGCCCCACTAATCGCCTTTAACAAGAGCCCCCCCTCTAACAGAACGGGTGCGGGTGGTCCTAAATAGCGATCGAGAGATTTGGGCATCAATTTATGCGAACCTGAAACTCTCAAACAGGGAGCCTTCAAAAAGAAAGAAAATCTGACGCTATCCAAAGAGCGTGTGCCGTCGAAATTGCAGGTTGTTTCCTCTAAAGACTGTTCCACCTCTATCCAGAGCCCACTATAGCCGCTATCCTTGATGGGGAAACCCGTATTTCTAGGATGAGGTGCTGCCAGACGTGTTTGATAGCGCACCACTCCTTGGTCAAAATGGAAGCTGCGCGGTCTGCCAGCCAAACCAAACGCTGCGCAGTCACCAATTGGCAAAAGTTGCGGACCATAGTTAATCATGCCGATATCTCGAAAAAGATAGGCGCCCATTCCGCTCTTACAGCCGGAAGCAATCGAAAGAAAGGTGCTCTCTCCTTCAATCAAACGTACCATACCCATTTCAAGATCGACGAAGTGAGCAAGTACCTCTTTTTGAGGAAATCGTGTCAAAAATTTCAGAACAGCAGACTCTAACTCCTCAAACGTACAGCTATGCTCTTGATTCAAAAGAGAAAAGAGTGGCCTATGATAGTGATCCAGTGTTTGGCGCTGCCAATGCGCCATTTTTTCAGCCAGTTCAAGCTGACCTAAGTGACAAAGCAGTGAACCTAAGCGAGCATGTTCGATGGGATAGGGAAGCCCACCCCATGGAAAATAGCCGCGACTAAAAAGGGCAACAGCTCCCGAATTCATCTGACAAAGATTGAGTGGGATTGGATCTTTACAATTGAGATTATGCTCAGCTGTAAGAATCTCACTATCT
>CAZXQV010000048.1:0-7969 GCA_964643195.1 uncultured bacterium
CCGGCCCATAATCTTTAGAGGCGCTTCAAGCGTCCCCACATCTGCTAGCTCATCACAAAAGCGCTGTACAACCTTCTTGCCAATATCGGGGTGAGCCATCTCTCTTCCACGAAAAAAACAGGTTAACTTTACTTTGTTCCCTTTCTCTAAAAACTCCCGCCCTTTCTTCAGCTTCGTAAGAAAATCATGCTCATCGATATTCGGTTTGAGCTTGATCTCTTTTACCTTCACCTGGTGCTGAGTTTTCTTACTCTCTTTCTCTCGCTTAGTCTGATCATAGCGAAATTTACCATAGTCGATAATTTTACAAACTGGTGGCTGAGATTGTGGCGCCACTTCGACCAAATCCAATCCAGCATCTTGTGCCATCTGAAGAGCATCTCGCGTCGCGATGATCCCTACTTGCTGTCCATCTGCCCCGATCACTCTGACCTTAGGCACTCTAATTTGTCGATTTATTCTTAAATTCAAAAAAAACTCAATTTACAATTTCCCAAACAGTCTACTCCGTCGATCAATACCTTCGCAAGTAAAAACTTTTTTTGGGATATGGCTGACTCGAACAGCCGACCTCCACGATGTCAACGTGGCGCTCTAACCAACTGAGCTAATACCCCACACAGAAAGATAGCTAATATAGCGGTATAAATGATTTCTTCAAAGGGAAATTTCTTGAAAATCTACTTATAATCCTTTATACTATAGGACATATGGGAGATATTAGTTGTGCAACACGCCTCTTTACAAGCAATCACAGACCCTTTCTTATTGGAATGGTAGCTACTGAGCTTATCCAAACCGTTTTAGTCGTCTTAAGCTTGACGGGTATTATTAATAGGACAGGCTTTTTAATTGGCGTACTAGCATTGAATGGAGCAAAAGCTCTTGCTTTAGGAATTATTGCAAAATCGGGACTAGCCCTTTGCGACTCTAATAAAACCGTCGCTTGTTGGGCGATAGCCTATTTTATCGCGACTGCCTTATTACCCCTGATCTCTCTTGCTAGGGGGATGCATTATAAAACCTGTGCTTGGACTCTAACAGCCTTGTCTATGTCCTACATAAGCGGTTTTCTGATTAAATATGGCTGTAAAAAATGTATTGAAGACAAATATGCTGTCACTTTGTAAAAATGTCCTTCAAAACAAAAAAATTATTATACATCAAGGCACATGAAGCTTGGCTACAAGTGATTAAACCTGGGAGCCTGCTCATAGATGCGACTTTAGGAAATGGCCACGACACGCTCTTTCTTGCCCAAGCGCTTCAAAAAGGCCAAATCGTCGGCTATGATATCCAAGAGGCGGCCATTCTTAGCACCTTAAATAGACTCGAGAGCCACCATTTTCAAGCAACCAATCAAGGCCATTTGCAAATCATCCTAAAACAGCAGTCCCATGCTAATATCGAAGAGAAAAATGCAGCGTTGATTGTCTATAATCTGGGCTATCTGCCCTGCCATGACAAGCGTGTAACAACGATGACGGAAACGACGCTGCAGAGCTTAGAAAGTGCAAAATCTGCTTTAACGCCAGGTGGTCTTTTAAGCATCACCTGCTACCCAGGCCACAGCGAAGGACAAAAAGAAGCGGCAGCTGTCCTGGCCTTTGCAGAGAAACAAACTGCCCCCTGGAGTTTGGAAGTTATCCGTTCTCCATCACCCTTTTTAATTCTTCTAAGGCTCTCTGCATAATAAAAAAGCTGCCGGTAATGAGGACTCGTTCATGTTGGTAGGCCATATCAAACGCTGCTTTAAAATCTTTCACTTTGCCAGGCAAGATGCGTTCGTGGTCGATTTCAGTGATAATCAAGGGCTCCGCTTCATGCAAAAGCGCTGCCATCTCTTCTGGCTTTTTAGAAAATGCCGCCAAGCAAGCAAAGGGCCGTTCCATTCTTTCTAAAGTTCTTTTAATGCCAGCTGGATTATGCGCACCATCGAGAATGACTTTACCAATTTTTTGGAAACGGCACGGAGGCAAAGCTTCAAGTCCCTGTACTTTGACTCCTAAAAGTTCGAGCGCACGGGCTGCAATTGCTCGATTTTCCTCTTCATAATTACCTGTAGCCTCAACCCAATGCTCTTTAGGAAAACAGTGACGCGGTTTGACCTGAGGTCCCATCACAACGGGCACTCCCTTTTTGATGATCCCCGCTTTTTCTTTAGCGATCAACTCTAAAGTATTTCCCAAAAACTCCATGTGATCAAAATCGATTGAGGTAATCACACTGAGAATCGGATGGATAATGTTGGTGGCATCAAGCCTGCCTCCCAAACCCACCTCAATCACGGCGATATCCACTTTCTGCTCTGCAAAATAAGAAAAACCTGCGATCGTCATCTTTTCAAAAAAAGTGAGGCCACATGGAGAGAGCCTTTCCAAATCTGAAAACGGAATGGGCACTCCATTGATCTGAATCCTTTCAGTCGCCGACCGAATATGGGGTGAGGTAAAAAGCCCCACTCGCTTGCCAGAAAGCTCGAGACCCTTTGCAATCTTCGTTGATACAGAACCTTTTCCATTCGTTCCTGCTATATGCACTGTTGGATAAGCCCGACTTGGATAGCCTAGGGAGGCATCGATTGTGGCAATCGCGTCTAAACCAAGCTTCATCTCTTTCAATTCATTTGTAGAGTGCATAAAAAGTCTCCTCATCTACCCAAGAGCTCCCAAGTTCTGCCTGAGGCTTGACCAGACCGTGATAATCTGACCCCCCTGTAATCAACCAATTGCGCTCTTTTGCAGCTTCCAAATAGGGCCCTTCACGATGCAGAGGCATCCGTGCATAAAAACCCTCCAAACCATCGAAAGGCTTTTGCAACATCTGACGAAATGTAGACTTTTTTTTGATCAGCTGAGGGTGGGCCAGAATGGCTTTTCCGCCAGCCTGTTGAATAGTTTCAATTGTTTCTTCAATCTCAATCACTTCGCCAGGTGTATAGGCAGGTTTACCCTCTCCCAAGAGCTGATCAAAAGCTTCTTTCATTGATGAAACAATACCCATATCGATGAGAGCGAGTGCAATGTGAGGTCTTCCAATCGTACGCTGTTCCGACTGCAATTCTGCTGGGTCAATCCGGTAACCTAAACGCTCCAGTTTTTGGAGGATGCGCAAATTGCGCTCCTCTCTTCTTTTTTTGTGCCTTTCACATAGGCCATGCAAAGCTTCACTTTTGACCGAAATTCCATAACCCAAAATGTGAATCGGCTCATTGCGATATGAAGAAGAAAACTCTACCCCCGTTAAAAGAAGTAATTTCTTTTCTTGAGCATAGGGTATTGCCCTTGAATAGGCTTCTACCGTGTCATGATCAGTGATTGAAAGTCCTGACAACCCTTTTTCGATCGCCAGATCGATCAACTGCTCTGGAGTGTCCGTGCCATCTGAAAAATTGCTGTGACAATGCAGATCTGCCTTAAAATTCATAGGGTATAAAGCGTAGCTCTTCTTCCAATATGAAGCCAGTTTCTTGGTAGATTTTCTCTTGGACTTCTCGAATTAAATTCCGGACATCCTCAGCGCTCCCTCCTTGATTCACAATAAAATTCGCATGCAAATCGGAAATACGGGCTCCGCCAATCTGTTTGCCTTTCAATCCACACTGTTCTATCAAACGGCCAGCTACTTCACCCTCTGGATTACGGAAGACACAGCCACAGGAATTCTCACCATAGGGCTGCGTTTTAAGCCGATACTGCAGAAGCTCTTTCTGCTTCTCTTTTGCCGACTCCATCTCCTTGAGCTCAAATATCGCCTCAACAATCGCCCCTTGCTTTTGATGAAAAACAGAATGCCTATAACTAAATTCAAAATCAGTGATTTGGTGTACTTCAATATCTACAAAAACAACACTTTTCAGTGTTTGCGAAACATCTTGTCCATTTGCCCCAGCATTCATAAAAATAGCCCCCCCCACGGTTGCTGGAATACCTGCAGCAAACTCCAAACCGGTGAAACCCTGTTTTGCTGAAATCTGCCCTAATCTAGGGAAACTATACCCACTGCCTACACGAAAAATAGAACCCGCTTGCTCGAGATAATCGATCTGATTGAGAATGACAACTCCTGCAAAACCACGATCATCAAAGAGTGTGTTGGAACCCTTGCCTAAAACAAAAAAGGGAATCCCCTCTTTCAAGAGGTAAGAGACTCTTTCAAACATCTCTTCAAGCGTTTTAGCGACAGTTAAATATTGAGCTGGACCGCCCACCTTCATCGTTGAGAGACTAGCAAGCGGCTGATTTTTCTGATGAGGAAAGGGTAAAGAGAGCATCGAGCACCGCACGGATAAAGCGGCATGCCTCAGGTGTACTGAATTTGCGAGCAAGACGCAAAGCTTCAGAAATGGTCACTTCTGGCGGCAGCTTGTTTTCTAAAAATTCAAACAGACTCAAGCGTAGTATATTTCGATCAAGCAAGTCAATCCTCTCTAAAGAATAATCTTTTGAAGCAGCAGAAATGCGTTCATCAAGCTGGGTATGGATAGAAAAAATTTCACTAGCGCGTTCGGTGGCAAGCGACGCTTCTCCTCCGAGGGTTAGTGAGTAGAGATCTTGCAGAACGAACTCTCTGGATTTCATATTAGAAGACATAGGAAAGAGTTTAATGAAATTGGCAATGAAAGTAAAGGATCAATACGTTAAAATATTTGTATTGTGTGAGTTTTCTATAGCTTGCTTTTATAGTTCTCTAGTCGCGCAGGCAAAGCGTTTGCCGATTGCGCTCTCAAAAACAAAATAGTCAACCATAAGGGATACGGACCACATGATGACAGGAGACACAAGAACATCCGAAACAAAATGCCCTCCCTGCACTACCCGCGTCACCATGAGCCCGGAGCCCCAAAAAGCCGTCAGTCCAATCCCACTGTTTTTCAATAACCTACTCTTGTAGCGACCTCCTACCAAAATCAATGATAGATAATAGAAACCGATCGCCGCATGCCCACTTGGGAAAGACTTATGATGATCACCATCTACCTTCCCCCACCTAGGCTGCCAAACAGCTCGATACTCTTGCGTGCCACCAAATTCAACGAGCTGCTTTGGACGAGGGCGTCCCCAAATCTCTTTGAAACCCATATTGATAATGATCCCAGCTCCCAAAACTAATGTGAGGACAAGCGCCAGAGCCGCAGCTCTCCATTTGAGCCATTTTTTCCGGAAAAAAGAGGTGACCAAAATAGTCAACGCTACAGAACCAAAAATGAATCCAAAACGCTCACCCCAAACATAGAAAAATTGCAAGAATCCAGAGTTATAGAATCGATTGCCATCGATATGAAAGAGGGAAGCAGCCCACATGTCCAATGTAGGCGTAAATGGGGTCAATAATCCCAAAAAGGCCAGAGGTACAATCCATTTCCATTGTCTTTTCATAAGATATCAAATATAACATGGCCATGATTCTAGCACTACTCCTTTTCTTTGTCGGTTTGACTGCAGGTTTTGTCCTCTCTTTCTTCGTCATGCGTACCTACTTTCGAGGGATTTCAGGAGAGGCGTTGCAACAAAATAGCGATTCATTTTTTGATTTAGCCAAGACAACTTTTGAAAAATACCAAGCTCAAACTGAAAAAAAGGCTTCTGTTGTCAACGAATTAGTTAAACCTATCCATGAATCTCTCGAAAAAGTCGATAAAAAGATCCATGAGCTTGAAAAAAGCCGCATCGGCGCCTACGCCTCTTTAAAAAGCCAGGTCGACTCTCTTTTGGATAGCCAAAAAGCTCTCCATAGCGAAACGGCCAATCTCGCAAGGGCTCTGCGCATGCCCAATACTCGTGGCCGTTGGGGTGAGATGCAGCTCAAGCGGGTTGTGGAAATGGCCGGGATGGTGGCCCACTGCGATTTTTTCCAACAGAGCCATCTGAATACCGAAGATGGTGGATTCCGACCCGATCTCATTGTCAAATTGCCAGGTGGTAAGCAGATCATCGTCGACGCAAAAGCTCCTCTGCAGGCATATCTTGAAGCTGCTGAGACTGACAATGACGATAAGAGAAGACTCAAACTGATCGAGCATGCTAATCAAATCCGTAGCCACATCATGCTCCTTTCGCGTAAGGCCTATTGGGAACAGTTCTCAGATACTCCGGAATTTGTGGTCCTCTTTTTGCCAGGAGAACCCTTCTTTTCAGCTGCTTTGGAGCATGACCCCTCTTTGATCGAGATGGGAGTAGAAAAGCGGGTGATCCTAGCAACGCCCACCACCCTCATTGCCCTTTTACGCTCTGTTGCCTATGGTTGGAGTCAAGAGAGCATCTCGCGCGAAGCTATGGCAATCAGTGAACTTGGCAAAGAACTCTACAAAAGGCTTGCAGATATGAGTGGCCACTTTTCTCGTGTAGGAAAGAGTCTCGATGCTGCTGTTTCTGCTTACAATAAAACGCTTGCATCTCTCGAAAGCCGTGTTCTGGTCTCTGCTAGAAAATTCAACGAGTTGAAAGAAATTGAAAGCCCAGTGCCTATCGAACAGATCGCGCGCTTGCCTCAAACTCCGGAATTGACAGACCCAAAAGAGCTTGGTAGCATTGCATTAGATGAATGACTCCGTTCATTGCTCTATGCGGGTCAGCCTCTTTTTTTAGCCCAAAAGATTGTGCAATCGCATTCTTAGAAATATCTGATTCTTTTTCAAAGCTGCCCTTTTTAATGGCCCAAAACATCGAAGCGAGATCCAACCAATGATAGGGCCATTGAAGCTCTTTTTGCATTTCCACAGAGATCAATTGATTAAAAAATCCGCGATCAAAAGAAGGATTTTGACAGATGAAGACAGCCGCTCCATTCGCTACTCCAGCTCTTTCAAAATCATTCATAATCTCTGCAGAGACAGCGCGCTCAGACTTTCCAGTCAAGATAACTTCTTCTGTGATCCCATTAATCGACATGCTGTGTGGGTCAGCACAAGCCAAGACTGCTGCGGGCTGATTAATGATTGCCTCAAAACTGGAAACTAGGCGCTTCTTCTCGCTATCAAATATTTTAAACGCAATTTCCAACAGCCGATGTTTGGTGACATCAAGTCCAGTAGTTTCAGAATCTAAAAATATGATTCGCATATATTTTGCTATATCAGACAATAAATTATTTAACAAAAAATATTTCAACACTCTATATTGGGTAGGCAAAAACGATGCAGTTCGGTAAAATAGGACACTTCTATGCAGATTGTTGAGAATTTGGTTCGGCTGCTCAGCCGTTTTCGTTATCCTGTTTCGTTGCCTGAGGATCTTGCCAAAGATCTTGGGGTCAAGTTGGCCAACACAGTCAGTTTTCGACAACTTTTACGTGAGCTTCATAGTTCTGATTTGCGTTGTGGACGACTGAAAAGGTTCATGGCACGCGCAGAAGCAGAAGCTATTTTCAATTCAGCGCTAAAAAAAGAGAGCTTCAAATCAAGTTCTCTTTTTTCATATTATTTCAATAAGAGTTGGCTTGTCTTCGCTCTTTATTTTGATGAAACAGAGCGTCTGCGTAGGCTTTATGTGCAGTGTCCTTCATGCTGTGATTTTGAAGGGTTTGATATTCATCTTGTTGATGAAGAGCAGCGCTTTGCCATGACCGGAACTCATTAATATAGCTGAATCAACAAAATTGCAGTGTTTGACCACGCCAAAGCTTCCGGGCTTGAGCGATCGCAAGCTGTTCAATATTACTACTCAACTTACGCACTTTTTCTCTCGCCGATAGGGCTGCAGCCAATCTACAGCCGATCACTCCTTGATCAACTCGCAAGGAGTTGGCCTTCCTTGTGATCGTTATATCTTGACTACATCAATTCCTCTCGGTGAGAGAAAAAGTGCGTAAGGTGAGTAAAGAGGTGGAGATAGAATGGGGCTGCGCCCCAAACCCCGAGGATCCACTTTGCTTTGCAAGTGAGAGAGATAGGCTTGTCAGGGGCTTTCGCCCCCTGCGGCCCCCACTCGGGGCTGCCGGAACTGTGTGCAATCACAGCGCGCTCGCTTGG
>CAZXQV010000049.1:0-7804 GCA_964643195.1 uncultured bacterium
TAAAGGAAGGTGTTACTATGATAACACCTGATTTGTACCAAGCTCCATTTGGTTCAAAAGTTATAATGTTACTATTGTCTGTTAATCCCGCTTCGCGCAAGGCGAGCTCTGCTTGTCTGCCAGTAATACCGAGATTGGAAATATCGATCAACACAATATGGTTATCTGTCCCGCCTGTGACGAGCCGCAAGCCACGCTTAGCGATTGCTTCAGCTAAACTTCTAGCATTATCAACAATTTTAGATGAATAGCTTTGGAATTCCGGTTTGAGAGCTTCGCGGAAAGCGATTGCTTTGGCCGCCATCACGTGGGGCAGTGGTCCGCCTAAAACAAGTGGGCAGCCACGATCGACAGTGGGAGCAAATTCTTGCGATGCCAGGATGAGGCCACCTCTTGGACCACGCAGAGTCTTATGAGTGGTGGTTGTCATGATGTCGGCATAGCCTGAAGGATTCTCTTCGCCAAGAAAGACTTTGCCCGCGACGAGCCCTGCAAAATGGGCCATATCAACCATCAAGACAGCGCCAATATCTTCAGCGATCTGTTTGAGTTTAGCAAAGTTGAGTCTTCTTGGATAGGCGGAATAGCCGGCCATTAGAATGAGTGGTTTTTCTTTTTTAGCAAGTTTTGCGATGATGTCATAGTCGATGAGGCCGGTCTTAGGATTGACATCATAAGGAACTCCGCGCATCATTTTGCCGGAGACATTATGTCGGTAACCATGTGTGAGGTGACCGCCCGATGAGAGAGAGAGGCCGAGCATCGTTTGGTTGCAAAGCTTCTGGCGGATACTTTCATATTCCTCAACAGTGAGTTCATCAATCGATTTGCGCTGTAGTTTTTCTAGGGCGGGATCTTGAATTTTGTGAGTCAAGATGGACCAGATAGCAACCAGATTGGCATCGGCACCGGAATGGGGTTGGACGTAGGCGTGATCGGCATTGAAGAGTTGAGTAGCGAGTGTTGCTGCTTCACTTTCGATGGCATCCACATTTTCGCAACCAGCGTAGAAGCGGTGGAAAGGGTAGCCTTCAGAATATTTATCTGTGAGTAGGTTGCCCATGGCCAGTTGGACTGTCAAGGAGCAGTAATTTTCTGAAGCAATCAGTTTCAGGGAGCTGCGCTGGTCACGTAGTTCATTGAGGATGCTCTTTGCGATTGTGGGGGCGGCTTCTTTGAGATGATCTAAGACAGCCTTGTAGGCAGCAGCAGCAGTAGTCATGACACATATATTGTGTGATGATCACTAGAATGTCAAGCAAGCTCTGAAGAAGGCAGATAAAATTTATAGATGCGGTAACAGCATGAAATTCCAGCGCACTCATCATGGACAGGAAGAGTTCTGGGGCTGCGCCCCAGACTCGAGGATCCACCTGGCTTTGCAGGTGAGAAGGATAAATTTGTCGGGGGACTTTCGTACCCCCGCAGCCCCCAACTTGGGGCTGATCGGAACTGTATGGAATCGCAGCGCACTCACTTGCCGTGCTATTCGCACTGTCTGCGTTCGTTTGCTGCAATTCCACTTTGTTCCGACAGCCAAGGCCTATGTCACGTTCAATCAACTTCGTTGTTGAACAGTGACATAGATATATTAAAGGGGCCGCGGTTGCCGCGGCAGGAATAGAAAGGTTTGCGATCGGGAGACAACACTTTTGTGGATTTAACTCTTGCAATTAGTACAGCGATTCCCGCTGGATATTTTTCTCTTTTAGAGTCAATGGGTTGCAAGATTTCATTTGGTAAACTTTTTTCGTTATTGTCTTTGGTAGTCAAAGATTTAGCGTCATTTCCAGCGGAAATTGCTGCAATTAGTATAAGGCAAGCGAGAGAAGTGGGACAAAAAGCAACCAAAAGCCTCAGTCAGCTTTATTGATCAGGAAACTTCGGGTTGATGCGGATCGAGGCCCCTGGGTAAAGCGGGTGGCTTGAGCCCAGTTCATAGGTCTTGTCATTGATCAAAACCTTGAATTCACCCGACGTAAAAGGCTCGTCACTCTCCCAAATCCACTCATCATCCGTCTTAGGCTTCAGTTGAGTCCCCTTCTCCCAGTTTAGGCCCGCTCCTTCACCCCGCAAATAAAGGGCGGGTGCCGCACCTTCAGCCTCTATATGAACGATGATGCGCGTTTTTTCACCCATAATGCATAATCTAAATTTTTATTGTAATTCACGCAAGGGGGAGAATTTCTCTTGCCATTTAGTGATCCAGAGGCTAACATCTCGCTTTGATTTTTTATTTTTTGGAGCAGGCATGCAAGACTCTCTCAAGACCATACTTTCTATTCAGGAGCTCGACATCAAGATGGTCCGTCTGATGCGCGTGAAAAAGGAGCGCCAAAATGAGCTCTCTAAGATCCAGGCGCTCAAGAGCGATATAGCAAAGCAGGTAGCTTCTAAAGAAGAACAGATCATGGTTATCAAAAAAGATATCCGTGCTGGTGAGACTCGCATCAAAGAGATTCAGGATAAAGTGACCAAGCTCGAAGAGCAGCAGGCTGCTGTCAAGAAGATGGATGAGTTTAATGCTCTCACTCAAGAGATGACCCAGGCTGGTCGTGATCGTTCCAATACTGAGCAGAGATTGAGTGATCTCGTCGATAAGCAAGCTGCTGAAGAAGATCTCCTTGTCTCTTTAAAAGAGAGTTTGACTCAAACTGAAGCAAGCAGTGTTGCTCTTGAAAAAGAAATTAATGAGAGTATTGGCAAAATCAACGAAGAAGGTCGCGCTCTTCTCAACGAACGTGAGCAATTGATCCCTCAAGTTGATGAGACAATCTTCAAAATTTATGAAAGATTGTTGAAAAACAAGCGTGATCGCGTAGTTGTGCCTATTGAGCAGCGTACCTGCAGTGGTTGCCATATCGTATTAACAGCTCAGCATGAAAACATGGTGAGAAAGGGCGATCGTCTGATTTTTTGTGAACATTGTTCACGCATTCTCTACTGGCAAGATGTAGCTCCTTCTATCGAAGGAGAGGAAGATGCTGCGCCGAAACGCCGCCGCCGCCGTGCTCCAGCGACAGCCTAATGAGAGTTTTCACGCTATTTTTTCGGGGAAGGGGACGCAACCGCTGTCATTTGATAGAGGAAAGTCTGGACTTCATAGGAGAGGGATACCAGCGAAAGGCTGGGGGCCGTAAGGCTACGGAAAGTGCAACAGAGAATATTCCGCTCAACATTTTTGTTGAGATAGGGTGAAAATCTCAGTCTAGAGGGCTGAGCGCACCTAGGGAGACCTAGGTGGAGGTGCAAACCCTATCCGAAGCAAGGGAAGACCCGGGTCTTGTGCTCCGCAAGGGGTCTTCTAAATCCGCTTGAGTCGCTTGGTGACAAGCTGCCTAGAGGAATGGTTGCGCAAGACAGAATCCAGCTTACCCCCCTTCCTCATCTTTTTTCATTATTTAATTCTTTATTTTAATTATAAGTTCATATATAATAATTATTTAGGGGAAATTTATGTGTAATGAAATTGAGAGTATTGGACCTTTTGTAAAGCCCATACGGTCTTTTCCTGTCAAAGAGAGTTTTTTGGTCGCTTTAGGGGCGATTGCTCTTGCCGCCGGGTTGATGGGTCTTTTAGGTAAGCCTAGCCTTTTTGCTAACTACTTAGGTTCTCAAAAAGTGTTCATTCCCTTGATCGCTGGTGGAGGAGCTCTCTTTATCTTAGGTGTCACGGCCTTGGCCTTTAGACAGAGGGGCAATAGAGCTTTTGAGCCTGCTTCCCTTTGGCGTCGTATCAATCTTGCCATCCGTCTGCCTATTCATGCAGGAAGATCGGCCTGGGTAAGGAACGAAGTTGTGGAAGGTATTCCTGTAGATTCTCCTTGGGCTAAAAGAACCTGTCTATCGGGTGGGCCTGTAGACGCATTCGCAAAGGCGCTATTTACATCTAATGAGAACGTTCAGTATGTCAATATGACAAAAACTCCTCAAGGCATGTGGCATATCAAAGAAGAACTTCCGGCTAGTGAATGTAAGCGGATAGTCTATGTCGACTTTGTCATCGCAGGATGGCGCGATCATATAGTCACGATTAAAATTGATAATGAATTACATACAATCGAATACTATGATCCTAAAGGTTTGACGATTAATGATCGCTCTGGAGCTATTGTGAGAGGAACAGGTGGTCGACTCACAGTACCCCAATTTGTTTATCAGGTAGTTCAAAAATATACCGATCAATCTGCTGTGTACACCCTGAGCGAGAATACCCAGATGGATCAAGTGGATTCCCATAGCTGTGGAGTGATGGTATCGCTTCGAAAGTGCGCTTGGAAAAATGGCCCAGAATCGAGGTCTCCGGATGATGAAATCGATGCTCCGAAAAAACCCGTATATCGGAAAGCAGACTCTAGACAAGAACCAACTTATAGGTGGAACTTCTATAGGATTATACATCCTACATAATTAGTGAGTTGAAACTCAAAGAATAAAGCTTTAGGTAGGCCTCTCGCGCTTTCGTCCAGATAAAATATTCGTTCATTCCATTTGCAATCAGCTCGCGCCACTTCGCAGGCTCATTTTTCCAACAGGCAAAGCTCCGATCTAAGGCCTGAAAAAGAGCCTCTTCTCTAGGTTCACCAAAATTAAACCCATTCTTCCTCTCGAAAACAGTGTCAGCCAAACCACCCGTGCGCCTCACAAGAGGCACTGTTCCATAGCGCATGGCAATCATCTGCGTCAACCCGCACGGCTCAAAAAGCGAAGGGACGATCAACATATCCGATCCAGCAAAGATCAAATGCGCCAACGCCTCATCATAAATCAGTTCGATGTGTACATTTGGATTATTGGCATAAGAGTTCTTTAACTGCGTGAACTGCTCTCTAAGTGCTGGATCACCAGTCGCCCCCAAAAGAATAAATTGCCCCCCATCTGCCGCAATCTTTCTTATAGCAGCCTCAATCAAAAGTGGACCTTTCTGTGCCACTAAGCGCCCAACAAAAGCTACAAGTAGCTTGTTGCCTGGAAGGAGACCAAATCTCTTTTGCAATGCCGTTTTGACTTTCTTTTTCTCAGAAAGTGTTTCTAAGTTGTAATGCGCGGGTAGGAAGCCATCTTGCTCAGGATTCCAAAAGGTGTAGTCAATACCATTCAGTATGCCTGTGAGCTTCTCTTTATGCTCATTGAGATAACTATCAAAGCCCGCCCCAAATTCAGGTGTCAGAATCTCTTGAGCATAGGTAGGGGAGACCGCAACTAGCTTTTCTGCACATGCGAGGCCCCCCTGAAGAATCGAATAGTAATCAAGATACTTCAGAGCCTTTACTTGATTCTCCTTCAATCCAATCCGTTGCAAAGTAGCTAAGTCGCAAGCCCCAGGATAGGCCATGTTATGGAGAGTGAGCACACTCTTCACTTCGGGATACAAAAGGGCAACCAGTGCTGTGTGCCAATCATGAAGATGCACCAGATCAGGCGATGCTGTTTTGAGATAGTGCGCCACCTGCTTACTAAAATAACCAAAGCGGTCACAGTCATTAGCTTCACCATAGATGTGCCCGCTTGAGAAGAAATTCTGGTCTGATTCCACTAAGATAAGGGGGATCTTCTGATAGTGGGCTTTCCAAAAAGTCGTGAGGGTTTTTTTGCCATCATAAAGATCATGAAACTCTGCAACTCTCTGGCAATCAATATCAATAAAGCTGTACTTGGGAATAATCACTGTAACATCATGACCCTTTTCAAGCGTTGCTCTAGCGAGTCCTAAGAGAACATCTCCCAAGCCTCCCGCTTTAGCAAGAGGGGCAAATTCTGAAGCCACATGCACAATCTTCATCATTCTCAATCTTATTAAAAAAATGATTTGTTGTTGATGAAAATCTTCCCGTTTTCTAGACTGTTCACACAAATTGGGGTGTAGCCAAGCGGTAAGGCAGCGGTTTTTGGTACCGTGTATCGGAGGTTCGAATCCTTCCACCCCAAATGCTCCAACTTTTCTCTGGAACATCTCATCCCAAGTTTGCACAAGAACTTGCGATGCAATTAGGTGTCGAGTTAGGGAAAATTGTCTTCACTCCATTTCCCGATCGGGAGATTTCTGTTCAAATCGATGAGAATGTGCGCGGTAGAGATGTCTTTCTAGTTCAGTCTATAGTGGGTAGTCCAAACGACATGTTGATGGAGCTGCTTATTGTGATCGATGCTCTCAAGCGTGCCTCAGCACATTCGATCACAGCTGTCATTCCCTATTTTGGTTATTCCCGGCAAGATCGTAAAGACAAACCCCGCGTGCCGATCACGGCCAAGTTAGTAGCTAATTTACTGACAACTGCTGGAGCTACACGCGTTTTAACCATGGATCTCCATGCGGGTCAGATCCAAGGTTTCTTTGATCTTCCAGTAGATAATCTCTATGGCAGACCTCCCCTTGCTGCTGAGGTTTTGAAGCAGGGTATTCATAATCTCATCGTGATGGCGCCAGACCTAGGGGCAATCAAACTTGCTAGAGCCTATGCCAACCAGTTGAGAGCGGATTTTGCCGTTATGGATAAGCGACGTAAAAGCAGTGAAGAGGTTGAAATCCATGCGATTATGGGGAATGATGTCAGAGGCAGATCGGTGCTCCTTGTCGATGATATGTGCTCAACCGGAGAGACCCTCGTGAAGGCGGCTGAAGTATGCCAAAGAGAAGGTGCAAAGAGAATTTTTGCAGCCTGCACACACCCCCTTCTAGTTGGAGAGGCTGCTAAGCGGATCGAAAAGAGCGTGATTGAAAAATTTTTTTGTAGCGATACAGTTCCTTTTACCTCAGAATCGACTAAGATCAGCATTGTTTCTGTATTACCCCTCTTTGCGGAAGCGATAAAGAGAACCCACAGAGCGGAGTCTATTTCGGAAATCTTTTGTTGAAAAATATGGAAATGCACTCTCTAAAGCGATTTGGCTCAATCCAAATCTGCAGTTTTCAACTGAATCGACTATACCCATATACTTTGAAGTTCACAGAAAATGGCGCGTATCCTATACTGTTCCATCAATAGGAGAGAATTGACTATGCAACTATCTGTCAAGAAACGGGAAGAGCGCAATAATAAAAAGATTCGCCGAGAGGGAATGATCCCTGCTATCCTCTATTCCAGAGGGAATGTAGGAGAGGAGATCTGCGTCAACGGCAATGAATTTAAGAAAGTTTTGAATGTCACGCCGACCGGCACTTTGAGTTCTAAGGTCTTTGAATTGGATCTTGGGGGTAAGAAGCGTCGAGCGATTGTCAAAGATATTCAGTATCACGTGACCACTTATAATATCTTACATCTCGATTTTGAAGAGCTTTTTGATGATGTGCCTATCACTTTGAATATCCCAGTTTGCTGTACATACGCTGTCGATTGTGCTGGTGTGAAGCTTGGTGGAGTTTTGCGTCAAGTAGTGCGTAAGATGAGGGTGAAGACTTTGCCATGCAACATTCCTGATCGATTTGAGATTAATGTGAAAGATATGCAACTCGGTGAGAGCAAAAGACTCTCTGAGATTGCAATTCCCGCAGGTGTGAAGCCTATCGACAATCTGAATAATGTTGCAGTTCTGGTTGCGAGAAAGTAGATGTTTCTCATCGTAGGGCTCGGGAATCCCGGCGCGAAATATGAGAAGACTAGACACAATCTGGGTTATCTGGTAGCTGAGGCCTTCGCAAATAAGCATGAGGGCTCCTTTACCAGAGCGTGGAGAGTGAAAGGACGACTAGCAACAGTTGTCTACCACGAGAAGAAAGTGACTGTTCTGCTTCCCACGACCTTCATGAATTTGAGCGGGGAAGCGGTGAGAGCTCTTCTGAATTATCAGAAGGCGCCAATCAGTC
>CAZXQV010000050.1:0-7746 GCA_964643195.1 uncultured bacterium
TGGAAGAGAAGAGGGTGAGTGGATACCCAATCTTTATGGAGGCAGGGAGAATATCGAAGCAATCGAGTTTCTAAAACATCTCAACTCAGCTATTCACAACCGCTTTCCCGATGTTTTTACAATTGCTGAGGAGTCATCTTCCTTTCCTAATGTTTCTAAACCCGCGGAGTTTGGAGGGCTTGGTTTTGACTATAAGTGGAATATGGGTTGGATGCACGATACTTTGCGCTATTTTAGCAAAGATCCTCTTTTCCGTTGTCACCACCATCAGGACCTTACCTTTGGAATGCTCTACGCAGACAGTGAAAATTTTGTCTTGCCGCTTTCGCATGATGAGGTGGTTCACGGAAAACGTAGTCTGCTTTCGAAGATGCCTGGAGACTACTGGCAGCAGTTTGCAAATTTGAGATTGCTTCTCTCGTACCAAATCTGTCAGCCGGGAAAGAAGCTGCTCTTCATGGGCTGCGAATTTGGCCAGTGGAATGAATGGAACGCTAAAGAAGAACTGCATTGGCACCTTTTGCAATACCCGATTCATAGGGGTATTCAAGACCTTGTTCGAGAACTCAACAAACTCTATCTGAGTCATCCCCCTTTGTGGGAAAAAGAGCGAGGTTTCGCTGGTTTTGAGTGGGTGGATTTTTCAGATAGTGCGAATAGTGTCATCAGCTATAGAAGAAAAGGTTCAATCGATTACGAAATTCTCTGTATTCACAATTTTACACCGAATCACCATCCTTACTACAATTTACCGATCGCAGGAGTTAGAGAGGCTGTTGAAATTTTGAATAGTGATGATCAGCGTTTTGGGGGTTCCAATAAAAAAAATAGCCAACTGGACATTTCGAAAGACTCTCTTTGTCTTCAGCTATCACCTCTAGCTACCTCGATTATAAAAATCCGTTATTGATTCTATTACACTGTATGTCTATAATTTAGCAGATAGCCAATTCAGTTGAAAATTGCAAATTTGGATTGCGCGAAACCCCCGTGATTGACCGATCTTAATTCGGTCAATATTTTTATATTAAACGACTTAGGATGGCTCAAGCCCGGGAGCTTTGGCGTGTCCAAATTTGCAGTTTTTAACTGAATTGGCTATATATGGCAGCAACTTTTTTAAGAGCAGTCGATCCGATTTCTGAGGCAGTGACCTATCTTAAGCATTATCCGAAAGTGGTGATGGGGGTTGTGTTGCCATTGAATGGCGTTGTTGTGGGCGCTATAAAGCCATTTCTTTTGCCGGTAGTTGGGATTGTAGGCGCTGTTGTTTTTCCCATATTAGCTGGGATCAAGAGCTGTCGTGGCGATCACGAAGGATCTAAAAAATATTTTAGAGCCTGGCAGATTTCGGTAGTTGCAGTGGCGGCTTGCTTTGCATTTATTATGGTAACTGGTTTTGTGGCTCCACCGAAAGTGGGGATCGCGCTTATGGCTTGTGTGATATCATGCAGCATCGCCTTTCATGTCTACCGGACTATCTCAGCTCTCCACAAAAGGCCTGCATAACAATCTGAACTCACAGATAAGAAGACGCAAAGAGGAAAAAAATATATAGTCGATTTAATATAAAGATTGTCAAGAATTCATTAAGGATTTAAGATAGTTTATATAAACAACTCAGGAGGGTTTATGTCATCTAGAAATTGTATTGATAAAGAAGGACCATGTATAGTATTTCTCACAGTAGTTTCCGTTTTTGCTGTGGGTCTTATTTCAATGCTGGTTTGCGGTATTTTGGGTAAACTAGGTAAGTTGCCGATGGCTCCCATTGGAGCGCGCATCATGATTGGATTTCCCATGGGGTTTATTTTTGCCATGGTGGTGTTGGCTTGCCATGTCTGTTCTAGTAGTAGACAATCCACATCTACCTATGCCCCTTACTAATAGAGCAAAATGTCTCAAGCTATAAACTCGACTTTGTACAACTTTTTGACTGGCTCGCTGGAGCGAGCCAGTCAAAAAGTTGTACAAAGTCGAGGAAAAGATAGGTTATATAAAGAACTTAAAAGGTTTTATGTCAATTCGAAATTGTATGGAAGTCAAAGGGCTAGGTATATCACCTGGTACAAGAGCTTTCCTTTGTGAGAGTATTATTTCAATGCTGGTTTTGGTTATTTTATTGGGATTTAGTAAGTTGGAGGTGGCTCCTGTTGGAGCGACAGTCATGATTACAAGCTCGATCGTGATTATGCTTTCCATTATCGTTATTGGTATTGTAAACGCTTGCAGTCATTAGCTATGATGAACTTTCCTTTCGGAAAGCTCATTGTTAAAATCAAATTTATAGACTTTATACCCACGCGAGCTCGGCTTTTATAAATTTGTCATGGAATAAGATAGGTTAATTTTTCTTGAAAAAAGTGCACTTTTGGGTCAAAGTTTTATCTTTGAAAAACTAAAGAAAAGCCCAATCACTTGCAAAAGATTTTACTTGCCATGACTTTTTAAGGACGTACAAACATCTACCTTTTTCTTTCTTTTCACATACAATTATTTTTTGAATGGACAAAGTCCAGGTAAGGTGAGTTTGTCATCTACTGGGATGTAGGGCGCTTCGAACCCTCCCGCAAGGCAGGGTTTTTTAAATAAAATTTATATTATTTCTTTCCCTCCCTTCCTGTTAAAATAATTACTTATCTGTTAGGCTTTAGATAATGGAGTCTATTGCTGAACTGTGGAAAAAATTTCATCAAACAGGAGCTTCTGAGTGGCGTGATGAGCTAATCGTTCACTACCTCTTCCTCGTGAAGTTTGTCGTGGGTAGATTAGGTTCAACTCTTCCTTCACATATCAAGCTTGATGACCTCTATTCCTCAGGAGTGACCGGTCTTATCAGAGCTGTCGAAAAGTATGATGTAGAGCGGAATGCCAAGTTTGAGAGCTATGCGATGCTTCTGATCAAAGGGGCGATCATCGATGAGTTGCGTGAGCTTGATTGGGTTCCGCGGAGCATCCATCAGAAAGCTAATCAAATTTCGAATGCTCAAAATGATCTGCAGCAAGAGCTTGGTCGTACCCCAACCGATATAGAGCTCTCTGAACATTTGGGTGTGAGCGAAGATGACTTTGGTAATCTTCTCACCCGCATCCGGCCAGCGATTATGTTACCTCTCAATGCAGAGAGAGCAGATGATGAGCAGATCGCCCTTGCGGAGAAAATTCCTGACGAATCGGCGCTCACCGGCCTTGAAGTTGCCCATCGCAATGAATCTGCAGCAATTTTGAAGGGAGTCATTCAAGAATTGCCTGACCAGGAAAGAGAGGTGCTCACTCTCTATTATTACGAAGAAATGATGCTGAAGGAGATTGGAAAGATCATGGGTATTAGCGAATCTAGGGTTTCGCAAATCCACACGAAAGCGTTGCTGAAAATGAGACGTCGTCTTCACAATCAGATGGGCGATATAGCCGATTAATCCAATTATTAAGAAATATTTTCATCGACTATAGCTGAATCAGTACAAAATTGCAGTGTTTCACCCACGCGAAAGTCTCGCGACTGAACGATCTTAAATGATCCCATGTTTCTTTAGGATCGTTCAGGCCCGAAAGCTTTGGAGCGGTCAAACACTGCAATTTTGTACTGATTCAGCTATATATGCGGCGATAATGCTGAGCATACTGCTTATCCCTATCAAAAAAACAAAGCTTCTTTTCATTCTCCCAGATATCTCGCCCCCACTTCAAAAGTCTCACCGATTTACCCGTTTCTGGCGCCTCAATAAAATAATCTTTATCTATTTTCATAATCACATGTGTCACTGGATCACCTAAATAAATCATGTCGCCAGGCAGTAATACCTCAGCTTCTTTTCCAAAAAGCGCTTGAGGCCTGCTGTTGCGCGGAATCAAAATCCCCTGAGCTCTATACACTAGATTGATTAGTCCAGAACAATCGACACTCCCAATTGGCTTCTTTTGGTAATGGGCTCGGCCTCCCCAAAGATAGGGGGCTCCCAAAAATTGCAAAGCATCATTCACGAGCTGCTCCCTCGAAAAAGGAGCCGCGAGATCTCTACCTTCCTTGCTAAAACTGCCATAGGGGAGTTCATGATCAAAGTCGCAGATAACATGGGTAGGAGCGCTTTCAAGCTTTTGCACTTCATCTTGATGTACCCAGCCAAAAAGCCCCTGTTCGGGTGCATAGATATAGTGCCAGCCACTTTCTGTTTTTAGGATCTCTATACGCTCGCCATAGAGCATCTGAGAGTTTCGCAAATCATCATGCGAAAAATCTTGAGAGAGCTGTTTTGGCTCCAGCCTTAGATCAACAAGTGGGCGAGAGATAACAATGCAGTCGATTCGCAGCCTCCTCAATAGTAGAACGCTTTGCTAAAGCACTAAAACGCAAAAAACCCTCGCCAGATCGTCCAAACCCCGATCCAGGAATGGCAAGTACACCACTTCTTTCTAACAAAGTTTCGAACTCTTGCCAAGAGTTGCCTCCAAAATAGACAAAAAGATAGGGGGCATCCCCACCCCCCACCACAAACTGCTCCTTCAACGCTTCACTCAAAATGCGCGCATTCTCTCTATAATGCGCGATCAGCGGTGAGCAATCTGTCTGCATAGCAGCAACCCCTCCGGCTTGCGCAATGTTCGATGCGCCGTTAAAAAAAGTGGTGGCGATACGTAAATAATCCGGATGTACCAGACCGCCGTCTGCATACTTGAGCTGTTTCGGCACAATGCTCCATCCCAAACGTACCCCTGTAAAACCAAATGTTTTTGAGAAACTAGAAACTTCGATCGCAACTTCATCAGCCCCAGGGATTTCATAAATTGAAGAAGGACAGTCGGGGTTTTGGATAAAAGCTGCGTAAGCAGAATCATAGATAATGATGGAGCTGTATTTTTTTGCAAATTCTACAAGCTCTGTAAGTTGATCTTTTGTTGCTGCGTATCCAGTAGGGTTATGAGGGGAGCAGAAGTAGATGAGATCAGCCTTTTTCAATTGAGGAAAGAAGTTGTTTTCCCGTGTGCAGGGAAGATAAACGATCTCTTTTTGTCCCATTAAAAGACTTGTGTCGACGTAGACGGGATAGGCAGGGTCTTGGACGGCAATCGAGACCTGATTGCCAAACAGTAGTTGCAAACGGCCTATATCGCTTTTGGCTCCATCCGAAATGAAAACCTCATCAGCTGATCTGCCATACTTTTTGGCAATAAGCTCGCGCAATTCTACATTGCCTTGGCCCATTCCATAGCCGGTGTAGCCTGCTAGGGTTCCTAAGGCTTGAGCTTTCCTTTCCATTGCCTCTGTCACTTCTTTCGGGATAGGCAATGAAGTGTCTCCAATCGAGAGATCAACAACGTCCTTATATTTGGCAGCAATATCGAGCATCCGTTTAAACAGATAGTTGGCTTCCAGTCTTTCAAAGTTGTGATTGCGCTTAACCAAAGTGTCCCTCCGCTTTCAGTTTTTCTGCGATGAGAAGGCCGCCGCCTGCCCCTCCGCGCATGAGATTGTGTGAGAGGCCGACAAAGCGCCAGTGGAGAAGGGGGCAAGGACGCAAGCGGCCGATCTGGATCTGCATCGGTTGCAAATCAAAACGGGGTTGAGGAGATTCGATGAGAGCAAAGAGTTTGGCAGGTGAAGAGGGGAGGTCCAGTGGTTTGGTGCTTTCCCAAATCTTGATCATCTCCTCAAGAGAGGGTTTGTTTGCAAACTGTACAGAGCAAGAGGCGAGATGGCCATCCTTTGTCGGCACACGGTTGCACTGAGCAGAAATTGAGATTTCAGCATTGAGAATTTTACAAGGCTCTCTCTCATTTTTTTCCTCTTCATTTTCGATGTAGGGGATCACATTGTGTAGAAACTCCTCTTTTGCTTTGCCAGCTCCGCTCATCGCTTGCATGGTCGTAACCGAAATTTTTTCAATCGGAAAGTGGGGGTGAAGCACGCCAAGGGGTAGCAAGAAGGATTGGATCGAACAATTAGGCTTGGATATCAAGGTCCCTTTCCATGGCTGCTTTGGAATCGAGAAATTGAGCTCAGGAATGATCAGGGGGACGCGAGGATCTAACCGGAATGCTGAGGAGCTGGAGATCACAGTATAACCCCTTTCCACGTAAAAAAGCTCCCACTCTCGTGCCAGGCCGCTTGGCAGAGAGGAAAAAAGTAAGGGAACTTCAGGCAAATCTCCTAATTTTCCCTTGCCTTGTCGCGACGCAACAAATGTCAACTCAAACCAGGGATGACCTTTCAACAAATGCCGGTAGCTCTCCGCTATCTGCCCGGTGCCACCAAGAAGCCCAACTTCCACAATACCTCTTCAATTTCTTTTACTTTCGTGGAAGGTAAGAGTGGAAGGCGAGGCTCTCCCGCTGCAAAACCCATCAAATTCATCGCCGCCTTGCAAGGAATCGGGTTGCTTTCCCCCCCTCCCATTTGAAAAAGAGGCAGCAGTCGATAATGCCACTCTCTTGCAATCTCAAAGTCACCTTCTAAGCATGACTTTACAAATGCCACCATCTCCGCTGGAATGATATTGGCAGTGGAAGCAATCGCTCCTTGCGCTCCCATCGCTATCATCGATAAAATAGCATCATCATTGCCGCAGAGTAGATTGAGTGCATATGCAGAAGCTTGTGCAGGATGGCATTCTTTAACTGCGACAATATTTTCAACCTTCGCTAAGCGCTCAAGTGTTCGAGGCTCAATATTGACGGCAGCACGCACAGGATTGTTGTAAACGATGATCGGCAAATCTGTAGCACGTGCTGCCGCTGCAAAATGCTGATACAAACCTTCTTGTGTCGGCCTGCTGTAGCATGGTGCAGAGATCATTAAACCTTGGACATTTTTAACACGGCTAACTTTTTCCACAAGTCTTTGTGTACTAGCTTCATTGCAGCCGATGATAATGGGAAGAAAACTCTCCTTAGCAATGTCTAAGATTCGTTGTTGTTCATGATCAGTGAGTGTTTGAATTTCTGCAGTGGTGCCGAAGAGAACTAGGCCAGAAACGCCAGCTTCTTCTTGCCTTTTGATATGGGTTTGCAATCCCTCTTCATCGAGATGATTCTCTTTAAAGGGAGTGATCAGGGGTGTGTAGAGTCCTGCAAAAGTCATCGTGCCATCCTTTTTTTCCATAAAGCCATTTTGCCGCCTCTAAAGCTCCCTGCACATAGGCAGTGCGGTCTTTTGCCTCATGTGTCAATGTGATCTCCTTCCATTGGAGAGAGTGTTTGAAAATGGTTTCGTCAGTCCTGATGCTATCCCAAGTGGTATCAAAATGCGAGGAGAGTCTTTTTGCTGTACCCGATGGAGCATCCTTTTTAGATTTGTGATGCCATTCAGTGGCTCGCTCTGGGGGACCCAAGAGCTTGGTCATTTGGACGGCTATTTCATAGAATTTAGCTACCTCTAGGGAGAAATTTGGTAGATAAAGAGCAGCGCCACGTTCATTGAAAGCTGTTTTGATTTCTGGAGCATCCCATCCAGTTGTGCCGATTAGAAGGGTTTTGTTTCTTTCAGCAAGAAGAAGAGCGTTTCTTTTCACGAGACTGGCATGAGAAAAATCGATGTAGAGATCAGCAGAAAAGTCTTTTACATAATCGCGTGTGATGCAGACAATCGGGTATGGAGAAGCCTTTTCAATAAGCTGGTTCATCTTTCCGTAGCCGATTAATCCAATTTTCATATAGCTAGAATAATAGTCTCGAAACTTCTTGCCCAGAAGAAAACAATTTCTTACACTTTTGACATGAATCCCAGACAAGCAGCAATCGGTAGAATTA
>CAZXQV010000051.1:0-659 GCA_964643195.1 uncultured bacterium
CCAATAATCATTGTATATAAAATACGTATACGCCAATAGCGGTATTTCTTTTTAACAACGGCCTGATCTTGAATTTCTTCCGCGTGCTCTGCAGGCTTGAGAAAATTCAGAGAGATGTTCATAGCACGCCTCCTCAGAGTTCGGTGATTGCGCAGTTTAACAGAAATGAGATAAAAAATCACTTTTGTTTTTTTTGCAAGTTGATTTATACTCAAGTTTAAATTATGTCTTTGACCGAACAAGAGCTTGACGAGTTTCTAGACGAAGTCAACCTTCTCTCCGATGAGAAGCTAGAAACGATTTTAGAGACGAGAGAGAGGCCGAGGCTGCTATTGCCTCCCTCACGAGCGCCCCAAAAAAACCGTCTTGTCCTTTTTGGATTCGCGGGGGGTGGTTTTCTTGTCGGCTTGGCTATTGGCCTCGCTTTCACGATTCCAAACAGGCATGAAGTGGGTCAGCAACTTACCTACATCATTCAGAAGATTTCTGAACTTGAAAATTCAAAAGATTTAATTGAACCTCTCTCGATCCCTAAAGACAAAGTATTTTGAAGGCAAGAATCTACTCAGCAGCATAGAGTCGATTAAATTAAAAACAGAATAGACAATAAAACCAAAAAATAACAAATACACCAAAAACATGCTTGTGCTTTGATGCAA
>CAZXQV010000051.1:669-7697 GCA_964643195.1 uncultured bacterium
CTGAATCGACTCTATACCCAAAAAAGAACACTTCTAGTATTGTGATTGGGTGAATTATCGAATCCCTAAAGGCGTTTTTGACATTCTGCCCGATGATGCTGAGGCGTGGAAATGTTCCCATTTGTGGCAATGGGTGGAAGGTGCTGTCAGAGAGTTGACTAAACTCTATGGCTTTTCAGAGATCAGAACTCCCCTTTTCGAATCCACTGAGCTCTTTTCCAGGAGCATCGGATCTACGACTGATATTGTGACTAAAGAGATGTATACCTTTTTAGATCAAGGAAATAGGTCAATGACTCTTAGGCCTGAAGGAACAGCTGCAGTCATGCGCTCTTTCATTGAAAATCATATGGAAGGTCTTCACAAATTTTTCTACCTAGCCTCTATGTTTCGCTATGAACGCCAACAAGCTGGCCGCTATCGACAACATCATCAATTTGGTGTTGAAGTAGTCGGATCTCTCTCTCCATTTGTTGACGTCGAAGTGATTGAATTGCTGCATACTCTCTACAAACGTTTGGGATTGCAAAACTTAAAACTACACATTAACTCTATCGGCGATTTAGAAACGAGGAACCGGTTTAAGACAGCCCTGAAAGCATCTTTAAAACCGCACTTCAGTGAGTTATCTGAGGATAGCAAGCGTCGCTATGAGACCAATCCCTTGAGAATTTTAGATTCTAAAGATGAGGGGGATCGCAAGATTCTGGAAGAGGCTCCTTCAATTCTAGATTTCTTAGAGGGAGCTTCTAAAGAACATTTTGATGGTGTGCTTTCACTGTTGACAATACCTTTTGAAGTGAATCCCCGACTCGTGCGTGGCTTAGACTATTATAACAATACTGTATTTGAGATCACAGCTGGCGAATTGGGTGCTCAAAACAGCATCGGTGGTGGTGGTCGTTATGATGGTCTTTTAAAGCAACTCGGAGGACCCGACCTACCTGCTTTTGGTTTTGGTAGCGGCATTGAACGGATCATCCAAACTTGCATTGGCCAAAATGTGATTTTGCCAGAGAAACCTAAAGCTCTGCTTTTCTTCATTCCTCTTGGTGATGCTGCTGCAAGATTTTGCTTCAAGAAAGCAAGCGCTCTTAGAAAAATGGGATTTGCAGTTGAGATGGATTTTTCCGATAAAAAATTGAAACAAGCGATGCGTTATGCCGATCGTAAAGGCTTTCGCTTTGTAGCTGTGATCGGTGAAAATGAATTAGAAACCAATAGCTTTGAGTTAAAAGAAATGGAGTCTGGCAGAGTAGAAAAGCTCTCTTTTGAACAGCTGGAGAAAAAATTGCATGTATAATCGCACACACACTTGTGGAGAACTTGGAAAAGCCAATCTTGGTAAACACGTCGTTTTGACAGGTTGGGTCCACAGGAGACGAGACCATGGTGGCTTGATCTTTATTGATTTACGCGACCGCTTTGGCTTGACTCAAGTAGTCTTTCGCCCAGAAAAACATCCCGCTCTGCATGCCAGTGCAAGCCATTTACGTAGTGAATGGGTCATACGGGTTGAAGGTGTAGTCTGCCACCGCGGCGATGGCATGGAAAACCCCAAAATGAAAACGGGTGCGATCGAAGTTGAAGTCGAAAAGATGCAAATCTTATCACGATCCAAAACTCCTCCCTTCAGCATCAGTGATGAGCGTATCACTGTAAATGAAGAGCTCCGTTTGAAATACCGTTACCTTGATATTCGCAGAGGCGACATCATGGACAATCTACTTTTGCGCCATAAAACCATGCAAACAGTGCGCAACTATTTGAGTGATCAGGATTTTATAGAAGTAACTACACCCATTTTGGCCAAGTCGACGCCAGAAGGTGCGCGCGATTATTTAGTCCCTTCACGTATTTCCCCTGGCACTTTCTATGCGCTACCGCAATCGCCGCAGATTTTCAAGCAGATCTTGATGATCTCTGGCTTGGATCGTTACTTCCAGATTTCTGCGAGTTTCCGTGATGAAGACTTGCGAGCAGATCGTCAGCCGGAGTTCCAACAGATCGATATGGAAATGAGTTTTGGTGATCAAGAGCTCTTTTTCGCTGTTATCGAAGGGATGATGGAAAAACTCTTTAATATTAAAGGTCCTTTCCGCCGCATGCCTCACTCCGAAGCTTTAGAGCACTACGGAACAGACAAGCCTGACCTACGCTTTGATATGAAGTTGATTCGTATCGATGAAATTGCGAGAGCCTCTTCTTTTAGCGTTTTTCAAGAGGGAGTTGTCAAAGGTATCTGCGTCCCAGGTGGAGCCGAAGCTTCAAGAAAAAAAATCGATGACTACACTACTGTTGTCAGTAATTTTGGGGCAAAGGGTCTCGCCTGGATGAAACTTACAGAGGAGGGGCTGAGCTCGAATATTGTTAAATTTTTTGATGAAGATTTGCAGAAAAAATTGATCCAGAAAATGGGAGCGAAGCCCGGCGATCTTCTTCTTTTTGTAGCTGATACCGAATCTGTTACAAACCAGTCGCTCGACCATTTACGACGCTACATTGCTGTTGAGAATAAGATGATCGGTGACAAACATGAGTTTCTCTGGGTCACTGAATTCCCACTTTTTGGAATCGATAGTGAGACTGGTCATTTAACTTGTGAGCACAATCCCTTCACCATGGTACACGAAGAGGATATTGCCCTAATCGATAAAGATCCTTTAAATGTCCGTTCAAAAGCTTATGATCTTGTACTAAATGGTTATGAACTGGGTTCTGGTTCGCAACGTATTCATGACAATGCTTTACAGGAAAAAATCTTTCAATTAGTCAAGCTAGATGAGGAAGCGATAAAAAATCGTTTTGGTTTTTTCATCGAAGCCCTACAATATGGAACACCGCCGAGCTTAGGAATTGGGCTTGGGCTAGATCGTATCGTGATGTTGCTCGCTGGAACTAACAACATCAGAGATGTTATAGCCTTTCCTAAAACCCAGAAAGCGGCGGACTTAATGACAGAAGCTCCATCAGCAGTGGTTGAGCAACAGCTGGCAGAATTAAAAATACACGTTGAGGTAGAATAATGAAGAATCTGTTCTTGGTCACTTTGCTTGCACTTGCTTTCCATTTAGACGCTGAAGAAAAGCCTTCTTTAGACCAAATAGATCGTGAAAAGATTGCTGAAACGCTCGGCCATCTGATTGTGCGTCATTTAGTAAACCCAGGTTTTGAGCTTGATGTAGAGAGAATTATTGCTGGCATCCAAGATGAGAGGGCTGGTAAGCCTTCCCCCTTGTCAGAAGAAGAGTATGAAAGAGCGATCTACCTGATTCAGGAACATATATTTAACCTTGATGCTGAGAAAAATTTGAGCGAAGCTCAAAATTTTCTAGAAAGAAATGTTGCCGAAAAAGGTATCCAAGCGATCGATAATCAGCTCCAATACCGCATTGAAAAAGTGGGTTCTGGAGAAGTTGTGAAGGAAGATTCTGTCCCGATGATTCGCTATCAGGGTAAATTACTGAATGGCACAATTTTTGCCAGCTGTGCTGCGGAAGAAGATCCAATCTCTCTGCCTATGCAACAGACAATTCCAGGCTTTGCCAAGGGATTAGTTGGAATGCATGAAGGTGAGAAAAGAACTCTATATATACACCCAGAGCTTGCTTATGGAGTGGCTGGTCATCTGCCTCCCAACAGCTTGTTGATCTTTGAAGTAGAAGTTGTGAAAGCAAATGCTCCTCACGAAGTCATTGCTGACATGAGTAATGCAGAGGATGAAACGCGCTGAAGATCGTTCTTTTTCAACCACAAATCCCCCAAAATACGGGTAATATCGCTCGCACCTGTGCTGTCACAGGCGCCTCTTTACTTTTGGTAACCCCACTTGGTTTCTCTATTTCCAAAAGACAGATCAGACGGGCAGGTTTAGACTACTGGGATTCAGTGGCTATTGAAACGACCGATGTTTTACCGACAACAAATGCTCTCTTTTTTTCGACGAAGGGGAAAAAGCTTTATACAGAAGCGCCATTTACAGAACAAAGCTTGCTTGTATTTGGTTCGGAGACGTCAGGACTACCAGATTATATTCATGAAAACTTTGCGGATGAGATCTATACAATTCCTATGAAACCTGGGCAGCGCTCGCTCAACTTGAGTAACAGCGTCGCAATTGTGCTTTATGAAGCGCTGAGACAGTCGAATTTTCGAATGATATAGCCGATTCAGTTGAAAGCTTCAGCTTTGGCGCGGTGAAACACTGCAATTTTGTGCTGATTCAGCTATACGATCGATTAATCACGAGACTTTCATCGAATAAAGATCACCAATCAAAACTTAATCGGCTATAAGCATAAAGGACAAAAACAAAAAAGTTTTTATAAAACTTCGTTGATCATCGCGCGGAGTGTGTCTAAATCTTTTAATCCAACGACGCGTTTGACAATCTTGCCATTCTTGAAAAGAATCAATGTTGGGATCGATGTAACTTCAAATTTTGCCGCTACATTGACCGATTTATCGGTATCAACCTTGGCAACCGTAATCTTGCTTCCCATCTCCTGAGCAAGCTCCTCTACAATCGGCGCTAGCATGCGGCAGGGACCGCACCAGTCTGCATAAAAATCAACCAGCACAACGCCAGCAGATACTCCTCCCTCAAAATTGTCATCAGTTAGCTGTTTGATCAAGTGCGATGCGGCCATGAATTCCTCCTAATTTGGATAGGCCATCTTAGGCTGAATGAGAAAAAAAATCAAGTGGCGTTATTTGATTTTCTCTGTTACACTCTCACGGACAAAACACAAGGATAGATCATGACATTGACAGCAAAACTCAAGAAGGAAATTTTTGAATTCCTCCAACAACAGCGCTCTCCAGACTTGCTTACTGCCTATTTCTTTTTCTTGGAAAAACAGTTTGATATAGAGCCTGTCGTTTTCCTCCCTGAGAAAAGGATCTACCAAAGCGCTGTAGAAGCGATGAAAAAACTTGAGAAAGAAGGGAAAGTTTGGAGAGAGACTGAAATTAAAATTGGTTATGGTCCTCAAGCCGTTAATGAACTTACACGTCGTATCTACATCTGTCCTTTCACGGGAAAAGTGTTTGCCGATAATACTCACCCAAATCCTCAAGATGCCATCTATGATTGGGTTGAAAAATGCCCTGAAAATACGGAACGTGTTGGTGGAGTCAAAGCGAAGCGTTTTCATGTCTCTGATGATCCTGAAGTGATCAAAAACTACATCAAACCGAGAAAAGAACCGATAACAAAGATTGTCTATTCTTCAGCTGTGAGTGGAAAACTCTACAATTCGAAAGAGGCTGTTGTCAAAGATTTCAAGCAAAATTTCCTCAAATCAATGCCTTTGGTAGATGTGCAAAACCAAAACAGATTTGAGCTCGAAGCAGACTTTTTACTCTTCATTGAAGAGCAGCTTCAGGAAAGCAAAATCACCAAATTTGTCGAGGTTCTTGCAGATGACGAAATATTCGCCCCTTACGTCAGCCGTTGGGTCGAGGCGTAGTTGTTCTGCTCAACAAACTCGAGAAATTGGGCTTGAGGTTGGGAAGAAATTAAAAGCTGGTAGTATACTCGCACTATTTGGCGAGCTTGGAGCAGGAAAGACAACATTTGTTGAAGGTGTTGTAGAGGGAGTTACAGGCAGGCAGCTTGCAATTGACAGCCCTACCTTTACTTATCTCAATATTTACGACAATCGAGTTTTTCATTTCGATCTTTATCGTCTACAAACGGCAGAGCAGTTTTTAGAGATGGGCTTTGAGGAGTTTCTCTTTACAACTGGCGTAGCTTGTATTGAGTGGAGCGAAAAGATCGAAGAGTTATTGCCGTTTGGCACGGTACGAGTAAGATTGGAACATGAGGGGGAAGAGAGATGCTTAATTTCAGAAATGTTCGCTTCCTAAAATCTGGGAAGAACTTAGATTCTATTCCTCCGATGCCCCAGATCGCTCTTTTGGGACGCTCTAATGTTGGCAAATCCTCTCTACTAAACGATCTTTTTCAAAGGCAAGGGATGGCCAAAACCAGCAGTACACCAGGTAAGACTCAGCTACTCAATTTCTTTCTTGTAGATGAAAAACTGCTTTGCGTCGATCTTCCTGGATATGGCTACGCTAAAGTTGCTGGTCGCTTGCAAAGGGAGTGGAGCTCTTATATGGAGGATTATCTCAATACTGCCCCCATCAACCTTGCCCTCCTTCTACTAGATGTTCGACGAAACCCCTCAGATTTGGATATCCAAATGTACGATTGGTTAGTGGGCCAAGCGATTCCGACTCTTCTGGTATTGACTAAGGTTGATAAGGTTTCTAAAAATGAGCGGGCAGCCAATACTCGGAAAATCACAGAAATGTGCCATTTTCCCTATATCCACTACTCTGTCACGAAGAGAGAAGGGCGACAACAATTACTCAGCATGATCCAATCAAAAACAGAGAGTAAAGTTGTCAAGCCTGCTACAGATTGGGATAATGGTGAAGAAATAGAGAGCGAAGGCACTTACTCTACAATGCATGTGGGAGTCTAGATTGACATTATTGAAAAAAGCAGAGTTTATCTGCCTCGATTGCGAGTTCACAGGTCTTGACCTAGAGAATGACCGCATCATTGAAATCGCAGCTGCTAGGTTCACTTTCGACGGAATTATTGAGGAATATGATCAACTGATCAACCCCAACTATCCTATAGGGAAGGAGTCGATCAAGGTTCATAACATCTCCGAAGAGATGGTCAAAAATGCTCCTCTTATTAAAGATGTCTTGCCTGATTTTTTCAAATTTGTCGGTAATCACCGAATCATTGGACACATGATTGGTGGAGATATCACGATTCTAAGCAATGAGGCTAAACGAGCAGGCATTTCTTCTCCTCTGCGCATCGAGAACTGCATCGACACATTACGCCTTGCCAGACATTATGGCGATAGCCCCAATAACTCCCTTGCAACGCTTGCCAACCATTTCAATGTAGAATTCATCAAAACCCATCGCGCTTTAGATGATGTAATCATCAATATCACTGTTTTTAAACGTCTTGTAGAGCGCTACAAAACAGTTGAGGA
>CAZXQV010000052.1:0-1683 GCA_964643195.1 uncultured bacterium
TCTCGACGAAATAGACTTCGTAGAAGGCAGCCTTGTCAATAAAGACGATCTACTTTTTGTCCTCGATGAACGCCCCTTAATTGCTGATGTTGAAAGAGCAAATGCCTATCTCGAACAGAGGACCGCGCTTTGGTGGAATGCTGAACAGACAAAAAAGCGCATGGTGCCTCTTTACGAACAAAATGCGGTCAGTCAGCGTGACTATGATCAGGCGATCGCAAATGAACTCGCTGCGCGTGCCGATTGGGAGAGCGCTCAAGCTGAACTCTACAAAGCAGAGGTCAATTTGAGCTATGCACGGATTCGAGCTCCTGTAACTGCACTTTCTTCGAGAGCTCTTTTGCGCCCTGGTGCTTTGATTGTTGCGAACGAGAATCTCTTAACAACCCTCTATGTAGTGGATCCTATCTGGGTCAATTTCAACATTTCTGATCTCGATTATCTCAAAGGTCAGAAAGATGTTCAAGAACACTACTTGCAGTGGCCAGCAGACAAAAAATTCACAGTTGAAGCGATTTTAGCAGATGGGACTGTGCTTCCAGCTGGTGGTACCATTGATTTTCTCAATCCAGCCATCCAACAAGATACAGGCACTCTCTTTGTCCGCTCCGTCTTCCCCAATCCTGATCATCGACTCTTTCCAGGTCAATTCGTACAGGTCATCGTGAAAGGAGCCATCTATCCTAATGCAATCGCAGTGCCACAGACCGCTGTTGTACAAGGTCAAAATGGGATGTTTGTCTTTGTTGTTCAGGATGGAAAAGCAGTCGTCCGTCCGATAGAAGCGGGTGATTGGTATCAAGATTCTTGGATCATTCACAAAGGAGTTGAAGCGGGTGATGTTGTCGTCATTGAAGGTGTCAACAAATTGCGCAATGGCACACCGGTAACCCCGCTATGATCTCACGCTTTTTCATCAACCACCCGATTTTTGCGTCAGTTATCTCTCTCGTGATCACTTTTGCGGGTTTGGTAGCACTCAAAAATCTGCCTCTCGAACAGTTTCCCAATATCACACCACCTCTGATTCAAGTGACCACGAACTTCAATGGCGCGAATGCTCAGGTGATGGCTAATGACGTCTCTTCTCCCATGGAACAGCAGATCTTGGGAGTTGAGGATATGATCTACATGTACTCGCAAAACACAGCGACTGGTAACATGGTCCTCGATGTCTACTTCAAGATCGGCACCAATGCTGATATGGCTCAGGTGAATGTCCAGAATAAAATTTCACAAGCTGAGGCCCAGCTTCCCTCTGCTGTGCAGCAAGAGGGATTAACGATTACCAAGCAGTTGCCCAACATTTTGATGACTGTTGCTTTGCAATCGCCAGATGAACGTTATGACTCAACTTTTGTGAGCAATTTCGCCTCTATCAATGTCGTCAATGATCTCGATTTGGTTCCTGGAATCAGCAACATCTCTATCTTTGGCCAGCGCAACTATGCGATGCGCATTTGGCTTCGACCCGATTTGATGGCTCAGATAGGGATTTCTCCACAAGATGTGGTCCATGCTATCTCTCAGCAGAACAATGACTATGGATTGGGACAGCTGGGTGCTGCACCCAATGCCCATCCCGTCGTGATGACAGTACCCTTTGCTTCTGAGGGGAGGCTTTCTACACCTGAAGAATTTGGCAATATCATTATTCGCGGATCGGGGGATGCTATCGTCCGA
>CAZXQV010000052.1:1693-7675 GCA_964643195.1 uncultured bacterium
GGCTTTATAAACATTCAGAATTTGTCAATATCGTTTTGCGCGCAGATTTTTTCTGTCAGATGGTACTGCTCAAAGATATAGCCACGGTGACTTTGGGAGCGCAGGACTACTCAATGAATGGATCGCTTGATGGCAAAGACGCAGTGATCCTAGCCCTTTATCAAGAGTATGGTGCGAATGCTTTACAAGTCTCAGAATCAGTACGTCAGGCAATGAAAAAACTATCTAAAACCTTTCCTCAAGGGATAGAATATTCTATTCCCTATGACTCGACACGCTTTGTAGAAGCTTCGATTCAAGAGGTCGTTGAGACTATTTTCAAAGCAGCGCTTCTTGTTATGATTGTGGTATTCATCTTCTTGCAGAAATTCCGTGCCACTTTGATTCCAGTGATGGCCTTGATCGTTTCGATTGTAGGTACTTTTGCAGGCATGTATATCCTCGACTATTCCCTGAATACGCTTACTCTTTTTGGAATTGTGCTGGCGATTGGTATTGTGGTGGATGATGCGATCGTTGTTGTTGAAAACGTCGAGCGCAATTTGAGCTTGGGACTTGCTCCAAAAGAGGCAGCGATTCAAGCGATGAATGAGGTGACGGCACCCATCATTGCGATTGTCTTCGTTCTCTGTGCTGTATTCATCCCTGTGGCCTTTTTGGGAGGTATTGCTGGGCAGCTCTATAGGCAATTTGCGATTACGATTGCGATCTCGGTGACTATTTCGGGGATAGTAGCTCTGACCCTCTCTCCTGCTGTTGCAGCTCTTTTGCTCAAACCCACCGAAGAGAGGAAGTGGGCCACCTATTTCAATCGTGGATTTGATCGTATTAAAATGGGGTATCTCTATTTGACGCGCAGGCTCCTTACCCACGCCTTTCTGGGGTTGGGAATCTTTGTGGTTGTGACAGCAGCAGTCGTTTTTTTCTTCATCAAGACCCCTCAAGGTTTTGTTCCTGATGAAGATCAGGGCTACCTTTTTGTAGTTGCAAGTTTACCAGATGGAGCTAGCCTTGATAGAACCTCTGATATAGATAATAAGATTGCAGAGATTGCAAAAAAGCATCCGGGCGTTGCCACAACGCTGGCTTTGACAGGTTTTAGCATTGTAGAGCAGATCAATCGCACAACTATGGGAACCAACTTCATTATTCTCAAAGATTGGTCAAAAAGAAAGAGTCGGAAACTACGTGCAGATTCCGTTTTGAAAGATTTACAGCGCGCATTTAGCCAGTTGCCAGAAGCACAAATTATAGCGGTGAATCCTCCTGCGATTCAAGGAATGGGGACAGTAGGTGGCTTTCAATTTTGGTTGGAAAATCGGGGAGATGGTGGCGATCAAGCTTTGCGTTCCGCGATTGATTTTGTCCTTGAAAAAGCAAAGGAGCACAAAGCTCTGGCCCCGCTATTTTCTTCTGCTCAATTTGATAATCTGCAATTTCGCGTCGATTTAGATCGCTACAAGGCGATGATGCTGGGTGTCCAGGTGAGTGAAGTATTTCAGGCCTTGCAAACTCTAGTTGGCTCAGTCTATGTCAATAATTTCAATAAATTTGGGCGAGTCTATCAAGTGATTGTTCAAGCTGAACCAGAATACCGTGAAAGACTTGCGGATCTTGGGAATATGTATGTGCGCTCTACTTTAGGTCAGATGGTTCCCCTCAAATCCCTGATTTCGGTCAAATATAGCAAAGGGCCCAATCTAGTGAGTCGTTTCAATGACTTTCCTGCAGCACAGATTTTAGGATCGGCAGGACCTGGCTATACTTCTGGTCAGGCGATTGCGGCGATGGAAGAGATCGCGCAGCAGCTTCCTCCTGATATTAACTATGGTTGGAGTGGCCAGGCCTATCAACAAATTGCTTCTGGGGGGACTTCTCTCTCCGTCCTAGGAGCAGCCTTTGTCATGGTCTTTCTCATTTTGGCAGCGCTTTATGAGCGCTGGTCGGCACCCCTTGCGATTTTGATGGCTGTTCCATTTGGAATATTGGGTGCTTTTGTGGCGATTTGGATCATGGGTATGCCGAACGATATTTATTTCCAAATCGGCCTTGTCACATTGATCGCTCTTTCTGCAAAAAATGCTATTTTGATCGTCGAATTTGCGATCATGAAATGCAAAGAGGGGATGAGCTTGATGGATGCTGCTGTAGAGGCAGCTAATCTACGCTTCCGTGCGATTATCATGACCTCTCTCACCTTCATTTTTGGTGTGATACCCCTTGTTGTGAGCAAAGGTGCAGGAGCAGCTTCTCGTCATTCAGTGGGTGTAGGGGTGATGGGAGGGATGATTTTTGCAACAACCCTCGCACTCTTCTTTGTGCCGCTCTTTTTCCGACTTCTATACAAGGTTAAACGATGAAAAGGTTGCTGCTGATATTTTTGACCTCTTGTTCCTTAGCACCCCGCTATGAAAGGCCGGAGATTGCAATGCCAGAAGTATGGCGGGAAACCATCCATACACAGCATGCGATTGAATATAGGTGGTGGGAGGAATTCGGAGATTCTGTACTGAATGAACTTGTTCAACAAGCGCTCTGCTATAACCAAGAGATACAAGAGGCAATGGCCCGCATCGATGAATTCCGTGCGCGCTTGGGACAGGCTGCTTCAAAACTCTACCCGGATTTGAGTGTCGGAGGCATAGCTCAGCGGCAAAAAATATCAAACTCAGTATTGGCAGCTCCCAATGGCCAAGAGATATTCAATATCTTTGGCTACATTTTCAATGTCTCTTACATGGGCGATCTTTGGGGAGAGGTGAGAAACGCTGTCAAAGCAGCTAGATACAACTATCTAGCAGCAATTAAGGCTGAAGAGGTTGTGCTCCAAAGTATCGTCATATCAGTAGTTGATAGTTATGTACAACTTTTGCAAGCGGATAGGCAGTTCTACATCTCACAAAAAACTCTGCGAGATCGTGAAGAGGCGCTCGATCAGGCGAAGCTGCGATTTGAGCTGGGGTTGACCTCTTTGATGCCTGTTGAGCAGGCGATCACTCAGGTTGAGGATGCGAAGGTGCAGGTTGCGACTTTTGAGAAAGTCATCAATGAAATGGAGAATATGATTTCACTTCTCGTTGGAAGAACGTCTGAGGAAACTCCTCGGGGTAGAATACTTGAGGAGCTCATTCTTCCACCTTCTGTTCCAAGTTACTGTCCAGTGGAAATTATTTGTCAGAGGCCGGATATCCGTGAGGCGGAGTTCAGGTTGATCGCTGCGAACGCGGATATTGGGGTGGCGCATGCTCAGTTTTTCCCAAAATTAAATCCATTTGCCAGTTGGGGGTCAGAATCTTCTACCTGGCGAGCGCTGACAACCTCACCAGCGGAGATCTGGTCATATGGGGCAACAGTTGTGCAGGAGCTGTTTACTGGTGGAAGATTGACAAGCGGCGTTTATCTTTCGATGGCTCAGAAGGAGGAGCTCCTTCATGGCTATCTCCAAACGGTGCTTAATGGACTGCGTGAGGTGAATGATGCGATTGTGGCGCATCGGATTGCTCTGGAGATCGTGGAAGATCAAAAAACCCAAGTGCAGGCATTGAAAGAGTATTTAAAGCTGGCATTTTTGCGGTATGAAGAGGGGGAGGACGATTATCTCACCTACTTGGATGCGGAGCGGCATCTTTTCAATGGACAGCTTCAATTAGAGAAGGCGATAGGGAATACGTTTTCGAGTTATGCACAGATCTATGAAGCGCTTGGCGGCAGCTGGGTAGGTTGCGCTAACTGACTCACCTTAAGCACTTTTTATCTCACCGAGAGGGATTGCTGCAGCCAATCACTCCTTGATCAAATCGCAAGGAGTTGGCCTTTCTTGTGATCGTTGTATCTTGACCACATCAATCCCTCTCGGTGAGAGAAAAAGTGGGTAAGGTGAGTAAAGTATTGAAGCGGGTTTGAATCATGAGGCTTGACCGATGTGATTAAGCTACGCACACAACCTCAAAGCGAGACGTTTCTAGGAGAAAATGCTCCTCAATGATGTGGCAGCGATCCTAAGTGCATCAGCCCGCTTCGCTTCTTCCTTTTCTTTATACAGTTTAAGTTTAAGCGCTGGGACTCCAAAAATGACGCCGATGCAGCAAGGAATGAGTGTCATCTCAAGTGATTGCTTTAGGGGCAAGTGACTCGAGCAAATACCGACTGCAATTAACCCAGAAAGCAAAGCTAGCGCTGCAATTGCGGCAGTTGTTGTAGTGATGATGTAAGCACATGACGCTTGCTGGATTGTTAATGGTTTATGTGTATTAGAATTACCAGATATCATATTAAACTCCTATTTTATAATAAAATTATAAATTATTAGTATTAATTTTTATTTAAGATAGTATTAATTTTTAACAAAATGGCTGATGTAACAGATTTGGGTTCTGGGCGCGGCTTAAACCCGGCTGATTTGAAGTTCTGCTTCAAATCAGCCGGGTTGTCCATTATCCTGGGGATGAGGAACAGAAGGACGAAAACCTCTCTCTTCTAGAATTTTAGTACTATTATCGATTTATAGCGGTAACCTTTTTCATTGGTTTGAATTGTAAAAATGGGTAGGATCAGCCTGTGAAACGCTCCTTTCTCTACAATCTATTCAATGAAGCGCGCTTTAGCCATGCCAAAAAATACCTGGTTAAACAGCTTCTTTATAGACCCAACCAATATGAAACTTTTGTTCTGGCCAAAGATAGAAAACGAGCGCTGAACATCTGGGCCTTGCGTCAAGTCAATAAGCGCATCGCTCATGTTGAAGGCGACCTCTACCTCTGGAATTTCAACGGTGACAAATGGCTCGGCAATCTCGACCATATCTATGGTCTTTATGAATACCTCCAAGGCTCATTTGATGACTTTTATGCCTGCGATTGTCGTGAAAAAGTTGTGCTAGATATTGGTGGTTATATCGGGGATAGTGCGCGCTATTTCTTGAAGCAGGGTGCTGCAAAAGTTGTCGTTTATGAGCCCGTGCCTTTGAATGTGCGCTGCTGCCAAGAGAATCTTTCGGGAATGCCTGTCGAGATTATTCCTCATGGAGTTTCTGAAAAAGGGGAGAAGTTCACTATATCTTCTAACTATCCAGCGGGACACATCGGCTTTGGCTCTCCCGGAGATAGCTACCATTTAGAAGTTGAGAGCAGAACTTTTCAGTCGATTTTGGCGAAAGAGAGCTTTGATATCGCGAAGGTCGATTGCGAAGGCAACGAAAAATATCTATTAAATTTAAATAGTGATGAGCTTGGCAAAGTTGCTCATTGGATTATTGAGATTCATGATAGTGCGCTTGTTAGCCCGCTTAAGGAGCATTTTGCTCGCGCGGGTTTTGTGAGCGACTCCAGGGTGGTAGAAAAAGGTCATCTGCCTGTTTTTCATTTTAAATCTAAGTAACCACCTTAAGCATTCAATTATTAAAAAATTTAATAATTGAGTTAGATAGGCTTTAAGAAAAAGCACCAACCCCAATTGATGCGGCTATATTTGCAAAAAAAAGCAGATCACTGGTTAGGAGCAACTAAAGATTAATATGGGGTTGATTTTTTTATTGAATTTTGATGAGCAATGATCCATAATTGTGGTCATGCAAGTAGTGGATGTTTGTGAGAGTTATTTTCGCGGTTTTCAAGATGTTGCAAAGTGTACAACAAATCCTCCAGGGATCACTGCCTTGGCAGTATTAAAAATAATTTCATATTTCACAATTGTGATTCCTGCAGTTTTTGCTGTTATATATGGGGCAGCCTCTCTTTGTGGTCGTGTTAGCAAAAAAGAAGATGGCGATTCGGTTGATACAGCAGTATCTGCTCAAGCGCAACAAGTGTTGCGAGTGGCTTCACCTGCTCCTACCCCGGGTCAATCTGCTCCTACCCCGGGTCAATCTGCTCCTACCCCGGGTCAATCTGCTCCTACCCTGGGTCAATCTGCTCCTACCCTGGGTCAATCTGCTCCTACCCCGGGTCAATCTGCTCCTACCCCGGGTCAATCTGCTCCTACCCC
>CAZXQV010000053.1:0-7661 GCA_964643195.1 uncultured bacterium
AGGAGGGCATAATGTCAGAGAGTGAGCGTACGGAATTTTTTGATGCCACAGCATTAAGCAATGAACCAGTTTGGTTCTATCCGAAAAAGATGTCGTCTGGGTTAACGAGATCATTAATGAATTCGGTATCCACCCGATTACAGCACAGATTCTAGCAAAACGGGGCTTTACAGATCTGAAGACAATCCACAACTTTCTATATGCAAAGTTGCCAGATCTTCATGACCCTAAGCTTTTTCTCAACATGCCAAAAGCGGTTGATTTGGTGCTCAAGACTATCGAAAAAAATGAGGGCATTCTCATTTATGGAGATAATGATGTCGATGGGATTACGGGGACGGCTCTCCTCGTGGAATTCATTAAGAGGATAGGTGGCAAGGCCGAGTTCTACATCCCCAATTACCGGTTAAAGCGCAAAGAGCAATTTATTGATGCTCTACCTTTTGCTCAAGAAAAGGGTTGTACAACTCTGATCACAGTGGACTGTGGGATTTCTTCGGCACGAGAAATTGCTCAGCTGACAGCGGCTGGGATCAATGTGATTATTACGGACCATCATGAGCCGACTGAAAAAATGCCTGTCTGCACAGCCATTCTCAATCCCAAAATTGCCGATCAAACTTACCCACATCGAGAATTAACAGGTGCTGGCGTAGCCTTTAAACTAGCACACGCGATTATGAACGCCCTTGTTTCAACAGGAGCGATGCCAGCTAACCGAGTGGATCTCAAACGCTATTTGGATCTTGTGGCTCTTGGTACTGTTGCCGATATGGGAGTTTTGCATGGTGAGAATCGTATCTTAGTGCGTTATGGTTTGATGCAACTTAGAAAAACAAAGCGAGTAGGCCTGCTCAAACTCTTTGCTGTTTGCGGCCTTGAAAAGAGTGAAATCAGCACGGTCGATATTGCCTCTAAGATTGCACCGAGACTCAATAGCTTAGGCCGTGTTGCGGATCCAACAAAGGGTGTGGAGCTTTTGCTTGTCAGGCAAGAAAAAATTGCGGAAGAGCTCGCGGCAGAACTAGATCTCTTCAATTTGGAAAGACAAAAAATTGAGCAGCTTGTCTCTGCGGATATTGAGCGTATGTTAGAAGCAAACCCTCAAATCTTAAAAGAGAAAGCGATCATCTTAGGTTCTGATAAGTGGCATCCTGGCGTGATTCCAATCCTTTCAGCACGGCTGACTCGGCAATATACAAGGCCGACGGTTCTGATTGCGATTGATCATGGTATTGGGAAGGGGTCAGCGCGGACCATTCGGGAGTTTCCTCTGCTACCTGTCTTGAAGAAATCATCAGACCTTTTCTTAAACTATGGTGGTCATGACTTTGCTGCGGGATTAACGATTAAAGAAGAAGACATTCCGAAGTTTACCAAGCGCTTTCTGCATGCGGCTAATTCAGCATTGAAAGAGCAGGACATCACTTCGAAGCTCTATCTAGATGCTGAGGCAAACTTTGATCAACTGAGCTATGATCTTTTGAGTTCTCTCGAATTATTTGAGCCCTATGGAAATGAAAATCCTCCTCCCTTGCTCTATTGCGAGGCGACGCAAGCCTGGGCACCCAAGGTAATTGGCGGCAATCATCTTAAACTATACTTAGAGCAAGGGGATAGAATGCTTGAGGGGATAGGATTTGGAATGGCGGAAAGAAAGAAAGAGATTAAGAGGCGCAACATGAAGTTAAGAATTGCGTATACACCTCAAATCAATCGTTTCCATAATAAGAGCAGTATTCAGTTGCTGATCCGCGATTTCCAAGTGATGCCAGACTAAGAAAGGAAAAAAAACTCAGAATCGATTGCCTCTACCAGAGGAAGAGCGCGCTCAATCTGCCTCTGCCCTTCTGGAGTCACTGCCAAGGATTTTGAGCGACCATCCTCTTGGTTACGACTCATATAACCTCTTTTTTCTAAAGTCCGCAAAACCTGTGATGTCACATTGATATCCATACCGCAATATTTCGCAAGTTCCACCTGTTTGACATGAGCTCCATCACGCGTGAGCCAAGCTGTAACTGCCAAAAGCACAAATTGAGGATGGGTCAATCTCACTTTTGAAAGAGCTGCTTCAACCTGCCGTCTCCAAAGCGTGCTGAGCTTCCAAAGCCTGAAACCGGGACTTTGTTCGGGCCCTTCATAATTGGTGAGGGCATCCCAATCAATCATAGCGTTTCTGCTTTTCGAACCATCGCTTCCATCTCTTTCGGCATATTTTTCTTCATCTTGCGTCCAATAAGAATAGCAAATAGCGGGGACAAAAAACCTTTCATTTCTACGCGATGTGTCACTTTTGTCACATTCCCCTCCCTTTCCATCTGATGCGACACAATAATACGGGTCAGTGGCAATTGGGATTCATCAACAAAACTCTTGGGAAACTCTACCGCTGTAAGCTCTGTATGGACAAGCGGGCCCCCCTTCGGTTTGAGCTTTCCCTTCGTACCAACCAGAAACGGCCCCTCTATAAGGCTATATTCGATACCATGGTCCCAAGTGTGCCAATTCTCCACATCAGCCCAAATCCGCTAAACAGCTTCTGGCAAAGCTTTTGTCCACACACTCTGTTCTACTATAAGCATAAAAACCTCTTTTTATATGTACACATATTATACGCATGCATACAATAAAACAAGCAAATATAGCCAATTGAATTAAAAACTTCGGCTAAGATTGTCTCCAGGAACCCCTCTCAGAGAGAGAAAGAGTGCGTAAGATGAGTGCAAATCATACATCTATGTTGCTGTTCATCAACGCAGTTGATTGAACGCAACATAGGTGTTGGCTGTCGGAGCAAAGTGGAATTGCAGCAAACGAGCGAAGATAGTGCGAGTAGCACAGCGAGGAAGCGCGCTGCAATTGCACACAGTTCCGATCAGCCCCAAGTGGGGGCCGCGGGAGGCAAAAGCCCCCGACAAACCTATCTCTCTCACTTGCAAAGCAAAGTGGATTCTCGGAGGTTTGGGGCGCAGCCCCATTTCTCTATCTCCATTCCTTTTATTTCGCCCCCCCTTTTTTATGAAATAAAATACTCGACTTTGTACAACTTTTTGACTGACTCGCTCCAGCGAACCAATCAAAAAATTGTACAAAGTCGAGTTGATCAACATGTACAAAAAAAAATAGCCAGCTACTAATAGCTGGCTAAACTAAGCGAGGCTAACGGCTTTGTTTAAACCGCATCTGACTCAACTTGCTTCTTGCTGAGGTAATCTGCACGGTAACGTTCGATTTCATCACTGTGGATCACCCAAGCAGCTCCCTTGCGGCTACCCTTGATCATCCCTGTCCGTGTGGCATAGTAGATCTTCTGCGCTGGAACATTCAGCTTATTTGCTACTTGGTTCACTGAGTAATACCCTCTTTCATTGTCAAAAAGTAGCTCGCCATCAAACATTGACTTCTTGCGCGAATATTTATTGCGACGGTAATCCTCTAGATCCTTAAGATCAATTTCCCAACGACTCTTCTTAGTCGCTCTCAACTTTTTCTGCTTAATCGCAACGTAGATCGCCTGACGTGTCACGTTATTGATCTGAGCAGCTTCAGTAATGGAGACAACTTTTCTCTCCTCTTGCTTTACTTCCATTTCCATCCTCAACCCCCTAAGGTTTTAATTAAAAACTTTTTAGAATTTTAAACCAGCTTTGCAATTTCTTTATATTAGCGGTGTCGAAGTATTTGGTTTAAAACTGCTTTCTATTTTGTATAAGACTATTATCGCCTAATTATGGTTTAATGATCAAGATATTTTTAATATTAGATAAATATTTTTCACCAAATTTCGATCTTACTTTCAATTGCTTCCCTGATAAGGGTAGTTTTAGTGTAATATTTTGATTAAGGGGGCTATTAATCTCAACAAAAATCGCTTTTTTTATTTAAATTGACTATCTCGTTAACGCTTCCTTAATATTTTTTTTCGAAATCTCTTCACATCCTTTTGTTTGTGAAATGATTTTTTTATCTTTACTAATTCTTTATTATGGAATTAAATAGCTTACTTTTGCTATCTGGATGAGTATGTTTAAACGCATTTTCCAACTTTTAACCCTTTTTGCCCTTCTGATTGGGGCCAAACTACCGGAAATCAACTCTTCTGATGTCCGATCGATATTGAAGCAAATGATGGAAAGCCATGCCTCTCATAAAGAGTTGACCCCTCTTCTTCTTAGCCGAGCGATTGACTCCTATCTCGATGAGGTTGACCCTACCCGCTGCTACTTTCTTAAATCTGAAGTAGAATGCTGGCAAAAGCTTGAAAACTATGATGCACTCCTCAAACAGGTCAATCGAGGAGATTTCTCTTTCTTCCGCCAGATTCAGGAAAAGCTACTTTTAGCCATTCAAAGGCGAGAGCGCCTAGAAAAACTTCTCGACAGCTTCCCTCTGCCAGAGAAAGTTTCTATCGACGAGTTTACGGACCTTCCTTTTGCCGAAAGCGAGGAAGCGTTAGTCGAGCGGTTAGCTAAAGTGCGGAGTTTACAAATGGAGGCTGCTGAGAAGCTAGATCCCGAGGCTCACGACAAAATCTGGCAACGGATCACTAAAAGACGTTTGGTGAAGGAAGAAGAGATTTGCCACGCCTCTTCAAGCGACAGGGAAAAGCAGATCCTTTCTAATGTTTTGAAGTCCTTCGCCCACTCTCTCGATGGCCATACCTCCTATTTCACCCCTGGGGAGGCTACTCAATTCATGATCCAGGTGCAGCAGCGGCTCTTCGGGATCGGCGCCCAACTTAGAGATGATTTGAATGGCTTTTCTGTGGTGAAGATCATAGAAGGTGGCCCGGCGAGCCAAAATACGGGTCTTAAAGTGGGTGATCGCATCATCGCCATCGATGGAGAACCTGTGGTCGGCTTTGAAATTACAGCTGCCGTTGAGCTCATCCGTGGAGAAGAAGGGACGCTTGTCAATCTGACCGTTCTCCGGCCTAAAGATGAAGATGAAGAGAAGTTGGTCATTCCCATCACAAGGGGAGAAGTGGTGATTCAAGAAGCGCGGATCGAATCCCATACCTACCCTTTTGGAGACGGAGTGATTGCCCATATTGCTCTCCACGCCTTCTATCAAGATCCGACCCATAGTTCTTGCGCCGATATCTATCAAGAGTTAGCTCAGATCAAGCGGGAACACAAACTTAAAGGAGTGGTTCTCGATTTACGCTCCAATTCAGGCGGTATTTTGCCACAAGCTGTAGCAGTGACAGGTCTATTCATTTCAAAAGGGATCGTCTGCTCAGTAAAAGATAACAACGGCCATATCGAGCATTTGCGCAATATCGATGGGCAAATTGCCTACGACGGCCCGCTTGTAGTGTTGACAAGCAGGATCAGCGCTTCGGCAGCAGAGATTGTCGCTCAGACTCTACAAGATTACGGCCGAGCGATCATTGTAGGTGATGAAACCACTTACGGTAAAGGAACCTTCCAAACATTCACACTCGATGCTAGAAGCAATGGAAAGGTCAACTCTAAGGGTGAATACAAGGTGACGCGGGGGCGTTACTATACAGTTTCGGGAAAGAGCCCTCAACTTGTCGGTGTAGCCTCCGATATCATCGTTCCAGGCCCCTATTCGAAGCTTGAAATTGGAGAGCGCTTTGACAAATATCCCCTTGAAAATGATGCGATTACAGAAAATTTTGATGACAATCTCGAGGATATTCCATCGAAACAGAAGGACCAGATCAGCTGGCTCTACCGCTATAATCTACAGCCTCGAATCAAAATCTATGCTCAATTCATTCCAGTTTTGAAAGAAAATTCTCAAAAACGCATTGCAACAGACCTCTTTTATCAAAGTTTTTTGAGCTCCTTAGAGGAAAAAAACCCTTCTGCTGCGAAAATAGAACTCTTTGTTAAAGGGGATCCTCAGCTAGTAGAAACTATCAATATCACCAAAGACTTGATCCTACTGATGAATTAGTCTATATTCTTCCAGCATGAGTGAAGTTCGCGTACGTATAGCACCATCTCCCACGGGGGATCCCCATGTAGGAACAGCCTACATGGCACTTTTCAACTACATTTTTGCCAAGCATTTTGGCGGCACTTTCATCCTCCGTGTTGAAGATACTGACCAATCTCGCAGCAGGCCGGAATATGAAAAAAATCTCTATAATGCTCTCCACTGGTGCGGTCTTCAATGGGATGAAGGTCCAGATGTAGGGGGTCCTTATGCTCCCTATAGACAGTCCGAGCGGACGGAAATTTACCGTGAACATGTCTACAAACTCATTGAAAATGGTCATGCTTACAAATGTTTTGCGACGCCTGAAGAGCTTGCAGAAATGCGCGAATTACATAAAGGTTATGACCGCCGCTATCGTAATTTATCCCCAGAAGAGATACAAGAGCGCGAAGCTAAAGGCCAGCCTTTTGTTATCCGTTTGAAAGTGCCTCTCTCCGGCGAGTGTGTCTTCGAAGACAAAATTAAAGGCCGGATCACCTTTCCATGGGCTGACATCGATGACCAGATCCTACTTAAATCCGACGGTTTCCCCACCTACCACCTTGCCAATGTTGTCGATGACCATCTGATGAAAATCAGTCATGTGATTCGAGGCGATGAGTGGATAAGCTCAACGCCCAAGCATATTCGGCTTTACGAAGTCTTTGGGTGGAAACCTCCAGAATTTCTCCATATGCCACTCCTATTAGGAATAGATGGGAAAAAGCTTTCAAAGCGTAAAAATCCAACTTCCATCTTCTTTTATAGAGATAGCGGCTATCTGCCTGAAGGATTTCTCAATTTTCTTACTTTGATGGGCTATAGCATGCCCGACGATCGCGAGATCTATTCTCTTGAGCAAATCGTAAAAGAATTTGATCCTAAGAGAATTGGAAAATCAGGTGCTGTTTTTGATGTTAAAAAGCTCGACTGGCTAAACCAGCAGTATTTGATCAATGAGATTCCTCAGGACAAATTATGGGAGCGGCTCCAAGCTTGGCGTTTCTCTTCTGATTACATGGGGAAATTGATGCCTCTTGTCCATACGCGGATCAAAACTTTTGGTGAGTTTATTGAGCTTTGCGATTTTCTATTCATTAACCACTTGCCATACAGCGATGATTTATTAGTTCCGAAGGGGACTGAAAAAGAGCAAGCAGCTTCTCTTCTTCAAGCGCACATTTGGGCGATGGAAGAGTTAGAAGATTGGTCGAGCAAAGGCCTGGAAGAGGCGTCACATAAAGTTGCTGAGAAATGCGCAGTACATCACAAAAAAGTGATCATTCCACTCCTATTTGGAGCGATTATGGGTAAGAGACAGGGGCCTCCGCTCTTCGCTTCAGTCGATTTACTTGGCAAAGATGTCACAAGAGCACGGCTCTTAAATGCGATCGCCTTTCTTGGAGGGATTTCTAATAAAAAGCTCGCCACCTTGAAGAAAGAGTGGGAGTCTAGCGGACTTGGAACAAACAGTTGATTCAAATTGAATTGACTAACCTCCATGTGCAGTAGTTTTTTCTGCAATGATATATGTCCGATCATATGGGCTTATATTACAACAGCTTGTGCAAATAAGAATGAGTAAGCAAAGTCTTTTCATATAAATTATTCTAGGCAGAAACCTCTTTTTTCTTCTATATAAGGTTTGAAAACAGCGCGCTCGCTTGGCGTGCGAAGCACTGTCCTGCGCTCGTTTGCTGCGATTC
>CAZXQV010000054.1:0-4632 GCA_964643195.1 uncultured bacterium
CCCTGTTTGTCAGCAAAAGTCCAAAGAATCACTTCATCCCCATCAGCAAGGGGGGAAGAGAGGTCGATATTCTTGCCATTGACCGAAGCGGCAATCGCTTGATCAGGAGCGGTTTGGTTCAGCTTAAGCGCGAGATCTGAGCATCTGGCTCCATTCTCGAGCTGGATGGGCTTCCCTTTGTGATGGATTGTAATCATAGTGAGGCTGATTCTACTCAAAAAGGATTGAAAAGAAAAGAGCAAAGATGAACCATAGCGCCATGAAATCTGCTCTGATCACCGGAATTACAGGTCAAGATGGCTCCTATCTCGCAGAGTTGCTGTTAGAAAAAGGCTATAGAGTGCATGGTCTTAAAAGACGCAGCTCGACGCCCAACACATCGAGATTGGAAGGTCTTTTGCCACATGTCAGCCTTCACTTGGGCGACCTGACAGATGCTACCTCTATTCTACAAGTTTTTCAAAAAACAATGCCGGATGAGATTTACAATCTAGCAGCTCAAAGTGATGTTGGAGCCTCTTTTGAAAATCCTGTTTATACAGCTGATGTCAATGCCCTGGGCACGATTCGGATCTTAGAGACCATCCGTCTTTTAGAGCTCGATTGCCGCTTTTATCAAGCTTCTACTTCTGAGCTCTATGGAAAGGTTCAAGAGGTGCCACAGACGGAAATGACTCCTTTCTACCCCCGATCGCCCTATGGCGTCTCTAAACTTTTTAGTTACTGGATCGTGCGTAATTATCGTGAGGCTTATAAGCTTTTTGCCTCTAATGGCATCCTCTTTAATCATGAGTCACCAAAGCGCGGCGAGCAGTTTGTAACGCGTAAAATCACAAAAGGGCTTGCTAACATCTTTTATGGCCACCAGAAAAAATTGTTTTTGGGCAATCTCAATGCTTTGCGTGACTGGGGTCATACACGTGATTTTGTCGAGATGCAGTGGTTGATTTTACAGCAAGATAAAGCAGATGACTATGTGGTAGCGACTGGTAAACAGCACTCTGTGAGAGAGTTTGTCGAGTGTGCCTGTGGCGAGCTCGGCATTGAAATTTGTTGGGAGGGAGAGGGGCTTTCTGAAAGAGGAATCGCTCAAAATTCAGCCTCTGCTTACATCAAGCCCGGGGATGAAATCATCGCTGTTGACCCTCGTTTTTTCCGTCCAAGTGAAGTGGAAACTCTTTTGGGAGACCCGACAAAGGCAAAAGAGCGCCTCAATTGGGAGCCGAAGATTTCCTTCGAAAAACTCGTTTCCGAAATGGTAGAAGAGGATCTGAAACAGTGTCGAGTATACACCTCTGCGTTGATGTCAGGATGTTGAATGCCTCTGGCATCGGCACATTTATAAAAAATATTCTACCTCACTTGGTTGGCCAAATGCGCCTCTCCCTGCTCTATCTCGAAAAAGATGAAGAGGAGCTCTTGAGTCTCCCTGGCTGCAATCTGATCCAGATGAAAAGTCCAATCTACACGATAGCTGAGCAATTTGAACTGCCTCGCAAAATTCCAGTCTGTGATCTTTTTTGGTCACCACATTTCAATATTCCTCTCTTTCCGATCAAAGCGCGGAAGCGACTTGTGAAGATTCATGATGTGGCACCGCTTGCCTTTTTTTCTTCCCTTTCTTTGCTCCAAAAGATCTACGCCAAGCTCTTTTTCAATGCTGCTCTTTTAATATCGGATAAAGTAACGACAGTTTCGGCATTTTCTTCATCCGAAATTAAAAAATATTGTTTCGTGAAGAAAAATACGACGCATATCGCTAGCTCCATTCCTTCTCGTTTTTTCAACCCCATCTCGGAAGAAATGAAAGAGGCAGTAAAAACGAAATATCAATTGCCTCTTGAATTTTTACTCTTTGTCGGAAATATAAAGCCGCATAAAAATCTGAGACGGCTCCTTGAAGCCTTTAGAAAATTTCCCGATAAATACCTGGTTCTTTTGGGAGAAAAAGAAAAAATGACCACGGTAGATCAACAAGTGATCGCCCTTGTCGAAGCAGATCCCTTTTTGAAGGAGCGCGTGCTTTTTACAGGTTATGTTCAGGATAGGGATGTTCCAGCTATTTACGCTCTAGCAAAGCTCTGCATCTTTCCTTCCCTCTATGAGGGGTTTGGATTTCCCCCTTTAGAGGCACTGGCTTGTGGCTGCCCCTCAGTTGTGGCGCATGTCGCGAGCATGCCTGAGATCTGTGGTGATGCTGTAGAATATGTTGACCCGCTTGATATAGATTCGATCGCTTCGGGTATTGCGAAACTGCTTGCGAGTGAATCCCGCTGCTCGGAACTTCTCAAAAATGGCGAAAAACTGTTAACACGTTTTGCTCCAAAAAATTCTGCAGAAAGCTATATCAAATTGATTGAGAGTATCTTGTGAAAGAGCGAGCAAATAAAATTTTGCATATTATCGATCGCTACATCGGGATTCCTCTGGTTTTTCTCGGAGGTTTACGCATTAAGAGAAAGCTGCCAAAAAAAATTGAAAGGATTGCGGTTTTAAAAAGTGCAGGCATTGGGGATTTGGTATTGGTTTCGGCTTTGATTCAGGATATTCGTAAGGCACATCCACAGGCCAAAATTTTTCTTTTTACAGGCAAAGCCAATAGTGGGTTGGCGCAATTGATAGAAGGAGTTGAGCCGGTCGTGTTGCCGATGACCCATCCATTCAAAGCGGTAAAGATAATCAGAAAGCATGGATTTGATCTCTGGATCGATGCAGATCCCTGGCCGCGTATTAGCACTCTTTTCACTGTTGCGAGCCGTTCAAAATTTCATGTCGGATTTCGTACGGCCAATCAATTTAGGCATTTTCCCTATGATGCATGGGCTACGCATTCTCCCGATGATCATGAAATTGATTCACTGAGAAGATTGATGATCCCTCTTGGCATTCCGACGGGTTCTATGCCAAAGTTGTCTATTCCAAGGCAGGAAAAAGAAAAGCTGATTGTCCTGCATCAATTTCCAGGGGGATCACAAGCGCACTTGAAGCGGTGGGATAAGTGGCAAGAGCTCGCCACCTATTTCTTAGAAAAAGGTTATCGAGTGGTAACGACAGGTGGAAAGGAAGATTGCTCGCTCATCGAAGGTGTTGAAAATCGAGTGGGTTTAGACTCTTTGAGGCAGACGGTGATTCTGCTTGGCAAAGCGTTCTGTGTAGTAAGTGTCGATACGGGTATCATGCATGTAGCCGCAGCCCTTGGGAGTTTTACCATCTGCCTGCATGGTCCGACCTCCCCAAGGCGTTGGGGGGCTCTTGGGGGAAATATCTGTGCCATTACTCCTGAGATTGAATATACTCCTTGTATCTACTTGGGTTTCGATGGAAAATGTAAAACAAATAAATGTATGCGTGCGATCACCATTAAGCAAGTGAGAGGAGCCTTTGAAAAATATGAAAGCAGTTGTGTTAGCGGGCGGAAGCGGGACGAGGCTCTGGCCGATATCGCGTAGATCTTTTCCGAAACAATTTCTCAAAATTGTCGACAATGAATCTTTTTTGCAAAAGACATTGCATCGCCTCTTAGGGATATTTCTCGAAGCAGATATTTTGATCATCACCCATGCTGATTTCTATCATGAAGTAGTCAAACAGGTGCGCGCAATCAAACCTAAGCTTGAAGAGCAGATTGTGATTGAGCCAGAATCGAAGAACACTGCTCCTGCAATCGCTTGGGCAATCCGTGATTTGGAAGATGATGAAATCATTTTGGTCGCCCCTTCCGATCATCTAATAGCCCCTGAAGAGAAATTCCATAAAGCTGTCCAAGAAGCAAAATTGCTTGCTATGGATGGCAAGATTGTTACTTTTGGGGTGAGACCAACCAGGCCTGAAACAGGTTATGGCTATATTAAGCAGGGCCGGTTTGTTGAAAAGCCCTCAGCTGAAAAGGCAAGAGAATATCTCGCTGACGGCAACTATTTTTGGAATAGCGGTATGTTTCTTTTTGCAAAAAAGACGATGAAACAGGAGATGCAAAAATACTGCAAAGAGATCGCATCTATTTTCGATGGTCACTCTTTCCTCGATGTTCCAAGTGTTAGTATTGACTATGCTGTGATGGAAAAATCTGCAAAAATAGCGATGCTGGAACTGTATTGCAGCTGGTCAGATATCGGTTCTTGGGAAGATGTCTACTCCCTTCTACCTCATGATAAAGATGAAAACGCTACCCATGGAAATGTGGTGCTTCTTGCAACAACAAACTGCCTCGTTTATGCCGAAAAACGGCTCGTGTCTACGATTGGTCTAGATAATCTAGTCGTGATTGAAACGGAAGATGCGATTCTCATCGCTGATAAAAATCGGACGCAAGAAGTGCGCCTCATTGTCGACCAACTTGAGGGTAAAAGAGAGGCTGAAGAGCATTTGACGATGCACCGCCCTTGGGGCTCATATACAATTTTGGAAGAGGGGCTGCGCTTTAAAATTAAAAGAATTTATGTGAGACCGCTGCATAAATTAAGTTTACAGATGCATTATCACCGTAGTGAACATTGGGTTGTCGTCAGCGGGACAGCCAATGTGACGATTCAAGATGAGGAGAAGTTGGTCCATGAAGGTCAAAGTATTTTTGTGCCTAAATCATCGATTCATCGAGTGGAGAATCCAGGAAGAGTTCCTCTAGAAATTATC
>CAZXQV010000054.1:4642-7357 GCA_964643195.1 uncultured bacterium
GTACAGGTCGGCGAGTATCTTGGAGAGGACGATATCGTGCGTTTAGAAGATGTTTATGGAAGAATTAAAGATGCAGAAGTCTTTGATTTACTAAAAAAGAGATAGATTTAAACATAATTTTTGGTTACAATTTAGGGCTATGTCATTACTGCTAGTTTTTTTTAATTTTTTCTTATGGTCATCAGTTTTTTCATTTGGGAAGACTGCTTTAGAATATAGCCCGCCACTTTTTTTGACTGGAACGCGGATGTTGCTTGCCGGCCTATTGATGTTGGCGTTTCTCGCATTCTTTAAGAAAGACGCTTTACGGATGAATAAAAAACAACTTTTGCCGTTGGGGTTGCTAGCATTGACAGCGGTCTATCTAACCAATGCATTTGAGTTTTGGGGATTACAGTATTTGACAGCGGCCAAGACCTGTTTTATCTATAGTTTGACTCCTTTTGTTGCAGCGCTTTTCTCCTATTTGCAGTTTAGGGAGAAGTTAACTCCTAAGAAGGTATTGGGTATGGGGATTGGCTTTCTCGGTTTTATTCCTGTCTTTTTACAGGAAGGAATGGGAGAAGAGAGCGTCGGCGGGTTTTTCATCTTTTCATGGCCCGAGTTAGCATTAATTGCAGCTACGATTGCATCAGTATATGGCTGGATTGTACTCAGAAAGTTGGGCAAAGAGGGAATGAATCCGATTATGTCCAATGGAGCAGCCATGGTCTTGGGTGGTGTTTTTGCATTGATTCATAGTGGAATTTCAGAGAGTTGGAACCCGCTACCTGTGACAGAAATCGGGGCTTTCATGAAGCCTGTTGTGATGATCATCCTGGTTTCTAACTTGATTTGTTACAATCTCTATGGTTGGTTGCTGAAGAAATTTACGGCCACATTTATGGGATTTGCAGGTCTTGTGACACCGCTTTTTGCTGCCTTTTTTGGATTTGTTCTACATAGAGAGACAGTCTCTTGGGTGTTCTTCCCTTCTGTGGGCATTCTCTGCATCGGGCTTTGGCTTGTATACAGTGAAGAGCTGCGCTTGGGCTACATCGTCAAAAAGAAGAGTGTATCTCTTCGGGAGACGAAACCCTCTGCAAACTTATAATCAATTCAATATTTCAGTTTAAGAAAGCGATGGTCCCATGTCGACCACTCTTAGGTGTACGCCTGTAGGAAAAATAATCCTCTGGGTTCGAATATGTGCAGATCCCCGCAACCTCGATATGATGCGGCAACACTCCCACGCTGATCAATTGATACCGAGACAATTCCCAAAGATTGAAATAGTCATTGGTTTGGAAATCCCAATAACAATCAGGAAATTCATCGCGATAATGCTGAAACTGTGAAGCCATCGGACCTAAAGAGGGTGAAATGCCAACTAGTAATTCTTCAGGCCGACTTCCATAACGAGCAATCATCTGTGATATTGTTTGGGCATAAATATTCTGTACATTACCTCTCCAACCACAATGCACATTAGCAAGAGCATGATTGATGGGATCGTAGATAATGGCTGCCTGACAATCAGCATGTAAAATCAATAGTCCAAGCTTCGGTTTATTGGTGATCAACGCATCTGCTTGAGGAGATTTTTGAAAAGAAGCTTCGACTACGGTATTGCTGTGACATTGGCAAAGAGAGGCGAGCGTGTCGACCTTCAATCTTTGGCAGGCGATCTTGCGATTCTCTCTGACAGCTAGAGGATCATCACCTTGTGACAGCCCGAAATTCATCGACTGAAAGTCTCCCTGACTCACACCGCCATGGCGTAAGAAGGTCCCGTGAGTGACCGCTGTTCCTGCAAAAATGGAAAAGGTGTACATAATTGCAGAATAAAAGAAAAACCCCTTCCTAAAAAGGGGTTTTTCTTGGATTTGGGGACCTCACGTAATTATCGAGCCATCGAGCTAACTGCTTGTGTGATCGAGTCAGAAGCCGACTTTAAGATCTGCATCGCGTAGTCTATGTTCTGGCTTGCACCTTGGCGGATCTCTTCTGTGCGGCCGAAGATGTTGTGGTTATAGTCACCATATGCACGCGCGATTGTGGCACCAGCAGCAAACTGCCCCTGCAGACCTTCGAAGCCAGCTTTCTTGCTCAATAAAGGAGCGTCGATAGTCAAGTGCTGGAAACCAGTCGCCCCTGGCGTTATGAACTGAGCATATTTCCAACCATTACCAAATATACGTGTTGTCAAAGAGCTAACCTTGCTACCAGCAGCAAAGAGTTGCTCTTTAGCATTAACAGCCCATTTACGAATAGCGCCCCACTTGCTTGTCTTTTCTGCTTGTGCAGCCTCTTCATTCACTCTTTCTGTTTGGCGCTGACCTTCTACTTGATCATCTTGTATAGTATCATTCCGTGCTGCAACCTGTTCTTGCTCAACTGGGTTATTCGCAGGAGGTTCGTCTGCACCATTGATATCTTCTGGTGTTGGAGTTGCAGAGCTCGCGGTTGCAGGAGGCTCGTCTATACGAGCTGGGGTCACTGTATCATTTGTTATTTCTGCAGGATCATCAGTAGGAGCTTTCTGTTGCTCTTCCGCTGGCCCCCCAAAAGCGCCCATAACAGCACACACCGCAAAAGTACCAAACTCCATCAAACCATCTTGTTTCATCTGGCTTGCTTGTGTTTTTGTTGCGGAAGCTTGCATTTTATACTGCTGCTCTGTTTGATCCGCTTCTGCCACAGACATCTGTAAGCTAGTATTAATGTTCTCATTAC
>CAZXQV010000055.1:0-7108 GCA_964643195.1 uncultured bacterium
CGATGGACTTCACCAGCTTTATTATGAAGGTGGAACTGTGAAGAAATTAGAAGCATGCTTTGTCAATGACTTGATTGAAGGCGAAGTTTCTGAATACAATCAGAAAGGAACGAAGATAGCGAGCACCTTTTACGTCAAGGGCAAGAAGCATGGGATTGCTTCGCTTTATACCGAAGAGGGGACGCTTGCCATGACTATGGAATTCAAAGATGATCTACGACAAGGAAAAGCGGTGAGCTTTTTCCCCAACGGCCGAATCTACCGTGAAGTTTATTTTGTGAATGATCTGCGCGATGGGCCTACAAAAACATTTTTTGAAGATGGTTCTCTCTCCAATCTCTACAACTATGCAGAAGATACTATGCACGGTCTTTGTCAAGAATGGAATCGAGAGGGTGTTCTCATTTTTGAAGGCGAATACGACCATGATAATCGCAATGGCAAGTTCAATAAATATTTTGATGACGGAAGCCCTAAGTTGATCGCTAATTATAAAAACGATCAGCTCGTCGGCGACAAGAAAATATTTTCATCTAGCGAAGCTTGATTTATCAAGGAGTTTTCTGATAAAATATTCAGAATTATGAAACAAGATACCTGGAAAAAAGAGGCTGGCTACGTTTGGTCTTTGATCGGGTCTGCCGTTGGTTTTGCGAATATTCTCAGTTTTAGCGCCCTTTGCTATCGCAATGGCGGTGGAGCCTTCCTAATTCCATACATTTTGGCACACTTGGCAATCGGTTTGCCAATGCTTTTTTTAGAAGGGGTTGTAGGGCAGAAAACAAAGTTGCCTATCGTTTCCGCGATGGGAAATGTAGCGGGTAGTAGTGGAAAGATGCTTGGTTGGCTGGCTGTGCTGAGTTGCGCGACGATCGGCGGCTTTTATATGGTTTTGACGGGCTTTTCGGTTGCTTATAGCTATTTTGCAGCGGCGGGAACAATAGGTGCGGATAGTGCCTTTTTTTTCAAAAATAGTTTTTTGCATGATTCAGGCAGCTTGACTCAATTTGGTGGGATTGCGATTGGAGTATTGCTTTCTACGATTTTAGTTGCGGGGTTTGCTTGGGCTGTTTTGGCACGTAATATCCGTTCGGGTGTAGAGAAGATCTGTACCCTTTTCTTGCCACTCTTAGGAGTCTTGATTACTACTTTTGCTGTAGCCTCTTTGTGTTTGCCCGGCGCTTTTGAAGGAATTAAACACTTTTTGATCCCAGATTTTAACCGTCTCACTGAATGGACGCTATGGCGTGATGTCTTTGGACAGGTCTTTTTTAGTCTCTCACTGGGTCTTGGGATTGTGACGGGCTATTCGCGTCATAATCCTGGAAGTTTTAGCATACGAAGAGCGATGGTGCGTGTGGCTTTTGCTGACTTCGTGATATCCTTTATTTCAGGTTTGGCTATCTTTGGCTGTATCGGCTTTATGAGCATGAAGAGTGGCACTCCGATTTCTAGCATCATTTCATCGGACAGCGCTTTTGAGATTGGCTTTGTGATTTTCCCGACTATTTTGGCGCAATTTGGTGATTTGGCCGCTCGGATCGTGGGTCCGATTTTCTTCTTTTGCATTTTCATCGCCGGAGTGACAGGGGTCTTTTCGATTGCAGAGAGCGTTGCTGGTAACATTGAGGTGGAGTTCAATAAGAGCAGGAAGACAGCTGTAGCAATCGCTATGTTGTTGATCACATTGCTTTCTCTTCCGTTCTGTATGGGTAATGGTCAGCATGTGATTGGAGCGATTGCTCCGATGGTTCTTGGAAACACGATGTTGATCGGTGGGATTGCGGAAATTCTACTGTTTCTTGTTCTTTCTTCGGTGATCGGGAAGGATCCTATCTGGTTTTCAGGGACCAAGAGAAGTTATGCCTTTTTGGCTCTTAAATATTGTGTGCTTCCACTACTGACACTGACTTTTTTAGGAGCTATCTATCAAGAGGTGAAGACGGGTTTTCATATGTCGGAAGCGGTCCGTTGGGGTTGGCTTTTGATAGCACTTTTAGTTTCTGGCTATTTGAGTTATCGTAAGAGAGCGAATGAGGCGGTTGCTGGTCGATCAGAAGGAAAGCCAACTTCTTGGAAGTTGATCGAGGAGTGATTGGCTAAGATTGTCTGCAGCAATCGCTCTCGGAGAGAGAAAAAATGCGTAAGGTGATTAAAAAATGAAAAAAATCAATCACTTAGAGATTCTGAATGGCTCAAGTATCAAAGTCATGAGCTAGTAGAGCAGAGTGCCAACCAGTTTACAGGACGGGATACTCGAGGTTGTGTACCCACAGCATAAGCGACGATTGTAGTGCCGTTCGGTCCATCAATATAATGAGCGTTGGATGGTAGGCCTGTACCCTGAACCATATACTGTGCTCTTAAGTCCACGACCCCCATAGGATCATGAGGAACCTTAGAAGCTTGAGATAAGTGCTTTGATAGCTGTGGTAAAGTAGGGCATCTCTGTGAACAAAATCGACATTCCCAACCTCCTATACCCAAGTGTTCTCGTAACAAGTGCACTTCTAAAGAAAGAGAAAAATTTTGAATAGTGCCATCTGATTTGTCTGCTGAGAGAAATTTTCCACAGGATCCACAACAGTTTTCTCTGCCATGCGCCGTGTTCATATGAAGAGTTCTAAATCTAAGAGATTGAAAGGTGCTTGTGCACCCGGAATTTCCACAGCTCACTCGTCCATTTTTATGATGGTGACAGGGCACTTGTTCCTTTTCATCTTGTAATGTTTCATGTTCATATGTGACTAGTGGTGTCGGCAGCACCCAATCACTACAGGTAAGACATCGTGCCAGTACCCGTGAATTTGTCACATAGGGTTGTGAGCCACCATTGGCTTGTGGTGGGAAGTCCCAGCCAAACTCTTTAGCTAGCCAAAAGGACCTAGGAGGATCTTGTGGGGTAGCTGCGCTTGCTGCTTGTGCTGATTCGCGGGGTTGAGCATGAGTAATCGAGAGATTAGGATGGAAGGTTTTTGGACTTCCGTCTCTTTTTGCCATCGGATCAGTGCGTGTTACGAGCGGATGAAAGGGTTCAGAAGCTCGCATAGTTGAAAAAGGCGATCGTGATGTGCTATCGGAGGGGGGCATAGACCTCGCTAGAGTCCCTGGGGTTTGCATGGAAGGGTCAGGCATTGGAGGACGACCCGAGCTATATCCTGTGTCAGGCCTCGGTAGGACTGCCAAGAGCGTTTGTATAAGTGGTGATTGCGGACTGCGGGCACTTCGTAATAGTGCCGAGAATAATTCACGCTCTCGCACATTTGGATTTGGCATGACAGATGGATGTGGTACCGCTGAGACAGGAACTCCATTTGTTTCCAATGAGGAACGGACTACAACTGCTAGACAGCCTAAATCTCGGAAAAGGATATCTACAACAGCCTCTACTGTATCTTGTTGAGTGTTCCCCTGTGATGCTGATGAAACAGTTGGTAGACCTAAAGAATTCGGAGGATTTGAATTAGTTGGATTCATGACTTAGTAATACTGATTTTTTATATCTATCTTTGTAGAGTAATAATTGTTTTCTGTCAATCATTACCCAGGGTCTTTTGATTAACAATACAGCAATTCCCGCTGGAAATCATGTTAAATCTTTGACTACCAAAGAAAATAACGAAAAATGAAATCTTGTGTACGTCCTTAAAAAGTCATGGCATCGCTCCGCTCGCCATGACTTCTAAAGGAAGCTTGAGTGGATTAGCTTCTGCTTGATAACGCTGTCGAATACGTTGGGCTAAATCGATGGGTTCTCGTCCAAACCAGCTCTTTAGGTATCCCCAGAAATTCTCTCCTAGGCGGTAACAGGTTTGCTTGATGCTCATCAGGCCGTCACGGAATGAGCGTCCCTCATTGCTTTTCGTACTTCCAGAGATCTTACGAAACTTCACCATGCCTCTGATGTCTCTTTCGCTGTCATTTCAAACTGAACCGGCTATAGAACGCTTTGAGATGAGCAAAATCAAGGGACTTATGACAGATCGCGAGTTCATAGGAATGCAGTGGTTTGGTTTTCTGATCGAAGAGAGTCAGGGGCTAGTAAAGGGCGGTGTCAACCAGTTTACAGGATTAGGTACTGGAGGTCCACCATCCCGATGATAAAGGACGATTTTAGGCCCGTCCAGCCCATCAACAACATGAGCGTTGGATGGCAGGCCTGTATGCTGATCGGTATACTGCGATATTAACTCCGAAGGAGGAGTACGAGGATGATGAGGGTGATATACGTGCTTTGATAGTTGTTCAAAACTGGGGAGTTCCATTCCACATTGACATTGCCAACCTGCTACACCCAAGTGTCCTTGTAACAAGTGCGCTGCTAAAACAGTATAAGAAGGCAAGCTGTTTCCATCCGGGGTCTTTTCCATGAGGATTTTTACGCAAAATCGACAATTGGTCTCTGCTGTCCTATGAACCCGGGTCATATGGAGAGTTCTAGCTCGAAGAGAGGCAAAGGTCTCTTTACAATCAGGATCTCCACAGGTGAATTGTCCATTTTTATTATGGTGACACATCAATTGTCCACCTCGCAACGATACTTCATGTTTCTGTATCACTCGTGGTGTGGGGAGCACCCAATCGCCACAGCTAAGACATTGTGCCAGTACCTGTTGGGTGTTGACAGAGAGAGGGGGAGCTAAGGTAACATCGGGAGAGGGGTCTAAGGGAGCGGTGACTTGTGGTGGGAACCTCCATCCCTGGTTCTCACTGAGCCAAAAGGCTGTAGAACGCACTCTTGTTGCTCGTCGTGAGCGGCGGGATTCATAAGGAGTCGGGCGTCGCTCCTTTCTACTCCGGTTCCTCTCAGGAGCAATTTCTGCTTCGTCACCACCATCTAAAACGTCTGCGGCAAATCCCGCACTGGAATGATCCGAAGCATCTTTGCCAGTAACATGGAATTCTCTTCTAAGCCGGCCAGATGCTTTTAGCACTCCGCTGCGCGAAGCGCCAGCGGGAGCAAGGAGTGCAGAAACTTGGGTAGTTGAAAAAGGTAATCTTGATGCGTTATCGAAAGGCATAGACCTCGCTACAGGACCATCAGATGTTGGTTGTGAGAATGATACAGGATATTGAGAAGTGGGATCTGGGATTAAAGATCGCTCTCCTCCTACCGCTGACGAAGAATCTCTATTTCCTGCCACTGATTGATCGCCAGCTAATGCGAATCTCAGCGAGACCACCCCTGCGAAAAGTTGATCGACAAGACTTTCTATCTGAGAGTCTATCTGTCGTCTGCCCGAGCCCTCCTGCCACCCCCATCCCTGCGATGGTAATGAAGGAGTTGCTAGATCTAAAGAGTTCGGATGAATCGGATTCATGACTTAATAAAATTAATTGTTATATATGTATAGAATAGAGTAATGCTTGTTTTTTTCTCAATCATTTATGAATTGATTTCCTGCAATTCTGGTTCTACCCAGCGACCATGTTTTTTAATAAGATCCACTAAACGATCGTCAGCATCGACAAAATTAATATCCTTCTCTACGCATTGTTTGCCTAGGTAAAGATCGATCATTCCAGGTTTAGAGCCGACATAGCCAAAATCAGCATCTGCCATCTCGCCCGGCCCATTGACAATACAACCCATAATAGCGATTTTCACCCCCGGGAGATGTTCTGTTCTGGAACGGATACGCTTTGATACGTCTTGTAGATCAAAAAGTGTTCTTCCACAGCTGGGGCAAGAAATAAAATCTGTTTTAGATGTACGCATCCTCGCTGCCTGCAAAATGTTGAAACTCAAGACACGTAGGCAATCAGTGTCGTAGGGGCCCTGTATCCAAATGCCATCGCCTAGCCCATCGCAAAACAGAGCCCCATATTCAGCAGCCGCCTGAATCACCAAATCCTCTTTGGAGCAGTCATAACGGAAGCTAATAATAACTGGAATGTTAATCTTTCTCTCTTGTAGCCAATCAAAAAATTGACGGGAATAATGAAGTCGATTAGTTGATGGCGACAAGAAAATGAGTGCCGGTTTGAGCATTTCCAAGATTGCCCACTGCTCAGGAGTTTCATCTCCAATCATTACAGTAGTTAAAGGTTTCCTTGATGGAGCCGCAGTAAAACGCTCTTTAGTCGATTGTTTTAAAGAGTCTTGCAAAGAGACCATAGGGATTGTTGTTCCGAAAACACCCACACCGATCTCTTCTAATTCTTCGACGATTTCGGGGGCAACTTTCCCTGAAACGACAATACAATCTGCTGTTGAAATTTTTAGTTTTGGACGGCCAGATGGGGTGTCGCAACCTAAGCTCTTGTATAAGTGGGGTGCTTCGAGATCAGGAACGCTGACAAATACAGTCCCATCTCGGTGTAACGCTAGATTCTTGGGCAGTATTGTGCTACGGCGCTTTATGGCTTCGATATGACGATGACTTTCTTCGAATGGTGCGACTCCTTTAGCTTCTTCATAGGTTTTCGCAAATGCCAGGAGCCGTTTGCAAGGATCGATTTCCTTCCAGGCATCTTCAGTGAGTGAAACCCGAATAGTATCTCCTATTCCATCGAGCAGAAGAGAACCTATCCCCATTGCTGATTTAATGCGCCCATCTTCTCCCTCTCCTGCCTCTGTTACACCCAAATGCAAGGGATAATCCCAACCAAGAGCAATCATTTCTGCAACGAGTAAACGATAAGCCAAAATCATCACTTGAGGATTCGAAGATTTCATAGAAAAGATGAAATCGTGGTAATCATTTTTTCGGCATACACGCGCAAATTCCAATGCTGACTCTACCATGCCCTTTGGGGTATCGCCATAACGGTTCATAATCCGGTCAGAGAGAGAGCCGTGATTTGTTCCGATTCTCATCGCTCGCTTTAGGCGCTTACACTTCTCTACTAAAGGGGTAAACTTTTCTTCAATTTTTTCAATTTCATGGGCGTATGAGGCATCATCATATTCAATGATTTTGAAGGAAGCGCGTTTATCAACAAAGTTACCTGGATTAACGCGTATTTTTTCGACAGAATCTGCTACCCGCATAGCAGCCGGAGGGAAGAAGTGGATGTCAGCGACAAGAGGGATGTTATAGCCCCGCTTTAGAAGGCCCTCTTTAATCCCTGCTCAAGCATCAGCCTAATTCATCCCTTGAACAGT
>CAZXQV010000056.1:0-7071 GCA_964643195.1 uncultured bacterium
CGACGTAAAGAGGGAGAACTTCTCGATATTTGGGAGGAGCAGATGGTTGAGTCCGCTCACTATTTGACCCAATTACGTGAAAAGACAACAGAAACACTCTCCAAGCTTTTGGCAGCCCCTGCTATTGAACTCACCTACCTCCCCTCACCCTGTGATAAGGCAAAACTGGCAAAATCTAGAGAGCGTGACCTAATGCTCGGCTCAACATCGCTAGGCCCTCACAAAGACGATCTCACAATTTTGCTCAAAGAGCGCTCAGCTCGCTCCTACGCAAGCGAGGGACAGAAAAGACACACAGTTGCTCACCTGCGCTTTGCTGAGTGGCAAAGACTCCAAATAGAAACCAAAGAACAGCCTCTACTACTGATTGATGATGTCAGTATGAGCTTTGACCCTAAAAGAGAAGAGGCGCTTTTAGCTTCACTCAAAAAATATGGCCAGGTTTTTGTGACTTCAGCTCGCTTTACCCCTCCGCCAGAGGCGTTTCTTCTTGAGGTTGTGACTCATGGAAAAGTCCAAAGACCAAGCTTGCAAGCAGCATCATCACTCCACCAATAAAGACAGCGCTTCTTGGATGTGGTCCCACAAATGAACCAACAAAGAAGGGACTAATCCCCAAAGCCAGCGCATTGACAGCATGGTAGATCCCCATAGCTTCACCCTGTATCTGATCAGAGACTGTATCAGAAATCACAGTACTGGTCGCTGGATAGACAAATGAGAAAAAAAGCTGCGCCACTGGAACGAAAAACCAGAGAAGTAGCCTTGAGTGAATTGTAAGCATTGCCAATACAGAAAATCCTGACATTAAAAGACCTATAAAGAGGATGCGCCTTGCGCCAAATTTTTTTACCATTGGAAAGATCAATAGACCAGCAGAGAGTGCATAGAAAGCTGCACCATAGCCATAAAAAATGCCTGTATCTCCCGCATCAAAATCAAACTGCTTGCGTAAGAAGACTGCGCTGAATTCTACGAAAAATGACCAACCGATTGAGAAGAGGAGGTGGGTTAGAAAAACGAAACGCAACCTCTTCATGAAAAACGCTGAGCGTATCATAGTGAATGACTGAAAAAGACTCCATTTCGCCGGACGCTTTGCTGAAACAGTTTCTTTAAGCTTAGAGACAACCAACCAATAGTTAAGCAATACAAGAACAAGAGGAAAATAAAAGGGTACGATATAGCCAAAATGGTTGGTTAAAAAGCTGCTGAGAAGAGGAGCTACAATGAAGCCACCGCCCATACTCATACTTAAGAGTCCAAAATTCCGAGCTTTTTCAATCGGCGTACTCAAATCAGCAACCATCGCAGCAATGACAGAGCTATTACCAGCTCCAATCCCTGTCAAAATACGGTAAAAAGCTAGAAGAAGCAGGCTCTGCATATGGACACCTATCACAGCTAAAAAATAGCCGATGACTGCGAGCAGAATAGTCCCCTTCATCAAGGTTTTACGACCTCGTCTATCAGAAAGTGCACCACAGACTGGAGCGCTGAAAAACTGCATCAAAGGGTGAAGAGCGATGAGAAAACCAAGCCAAAGGCCACGCACTGTCTCAGATGTATTGACTGGCAAAAAATGTAGACTGGGATCAAACAAGAGAAAGGCAAAGATAGTGAATACAATCGCAATGCCCGCGTAGTCTATAAATGCAGAGAGAAGAAGAACGGAAAGAGATATCTTAGCATGGCCCATATAGGGGCCATTCTCCCATACTACGCGCTTTTAGGCAAGGCACTAAAGAGCCATTTATCCATTTTTAGATATTGGTTATGGGTAACAAACTTTCCAAAGAGGATATTTGCCATACCCGCTGTACAGCCTGTGATGACCAAAATTGCGCTGACCATTTGATGGTGTGGGAGTGATGTTCTCGAAATGAGTCCACCAACTACTGTTAGAACTGCTAAGAAAAGCATGATAGCGTGAGTAGCAATCTTGCGATGCAACTCGGCTCGCACTTCATCGAGTAATTCAAGACTTCTCTCTTCCAACTTATCAATTTCAGCCTTCTGTTCTTGTAGAGCTCTCTTAAATGCTTCTGCCTCCTCTCCAACAAAAAGAGCAGCATGTTCATCCATTGTGATCTCTATAGCATTAATAAGAGCCTTTAAGCCATCCACTGTTGCTTGATCGTTGACAACAGCAGCCAAAAGACTCTTTGTTTGATGCAGTAGATCGTTTGGGTTTTCAGAAAAAACCTGTGAATGATGAGGATGGATGACACTTTTAATTGGACAGCTAAAATTGAACTGATGACCATTCAACTTTTCTTCAATCAACTTTTGTCGATGGGAGTGATTGCTTTCAAAAAATTCTTTTCTTTTTGCTTCATCAATCTCACTCGTTTTTTTTGTTTTGATCAATTCCAACGATTCAATCAATTTTCTAAATGTAGGATTTTTTAATTTACTTTCGAGTTTTTTAAGTTCTGCCTGGGCGCGCCAAAGCTGGGCAAGCGCTGCTATTCCAGAAATAGTGCCTGTTGCTACCATGATAATGGGTAAGATTTTGCCAAAAATAAGAGCGCAAGTCATTTGGCTAGAAAGACCTGCGATTTCTATTCCACCAGCAAACGGTTTTGTGATATCGCCAAAAGCCGTTCCCAAAGCGCTCAATCCCATAATCACGTAGAAAATCGCTTCCCCCGTCTGTTTTGTTTTGGCAGCTTCGCTCATCATTTTGAAGTTTTTAATAGTGCTGCGCATAGCATGAATCAGATATAAAGGAGAGCTTGCAATACTGAGGTAAGGGATATAGGTTGCTGCAGGACCACCTATTAAAGCAAAAGCTTGAGTGGCAACGCCAAAAAAGAGCACGAGAAAGAGCATCCACTGAGGATCGCCAAAAAACTCTTTAGGAAGAGCTGTAATCCGGCCACATTTTGATAATAAGGGGCTTTTATTTTCCGTTTTAGGATCGGGAAGCTTGAACTTCAGCTTTTCCCCAGGAAGCAACGCTTTGAGCGGGGGGGTGTAATCACCGTCAAAACCGTGAATCGCTCCTGTGTTAGCCATCAATCCCCTCCTGTCTGAGCTTCTATTATATAATTATAATATTAAGATTATATTAAAAACTCTTTACAGTTCCGAATTAAGCAAGAATAAAAACAGCGCATTAATAGTCAATTATAATTAAATATTAATTGATGCGTATTTGAAATATTTTATATAATTAATTATAGGAGCCTTTCAATTATAATATAACAGGGTTCAAGGCAAGACGGCTCTCAAAAGAACTCATACGTTCTGCACAATTTAATAGATTTTAGAGAGCTTTAATTAAAAGGAGAAATCATGTCGAGTCCAATCAGTGGCGGTGGTAGTCCGATTCAACCAATTCCCATTCACCCACATAAGGAGTCAAATGCTGAGAAAGAGGCAGGCTATATTCAAAAAAATTACTTGAATTTGAGCCCGCCTCATTTGAATGGTCTTTATAACTACTTACTTAACGATGGAGGCAAATATCTTCTGTCACAATTAGGTATTTCTAATAACGAAATTACTGCTCTAATGAAAGCACTTGTTGATTATAAGAACAATCCATCACCTACAAACCAAGCTTCTGCATTCCTTGAAGCGTCAGGATTAGTGAATATTCTCAAAAACAAGCATTAAGAGTTTTTGCAAGTCGGGTTTTACCCGACTTGCTTTTTCGATAGTCTACAAGATTGAGCTTGTGATCGCTCCATCGCAGCGCTTTCGGGCATTCTAAAATGCCATTTAAATTGTAATCAATTATAAAGCCCAATTTAAACTTTAATTAGCTATACCTGTGCAGTTCCTATCTCTTCACAGAGAAAGATTTAGATCATTTAGCTTGTAGGAAATCGTGAATAAGGTGGGGGCTGATCGGCGGGTAGCGCTGAAGACTGAGGTAGTTTTCGGCGTTCAAGATCTTCCAGGTTCCTCTTATTTTGGTGCTCCCTCAACCGCTCTATTGCTTCCTTAGGGTTCATAAGGAAGCTTAGCCCAAAGAATGGAATAAAAGCACCCGTAACTGCCCCACCCGCAATCGCCAATTTCAGGTATTCATGCTGCGGTTTTTTCATAAGCACAAAAACACAAACCGCAATCAGGAGCGAGAGACCAGCCGCCGCCGAAAGATAGGCTGTGCCTGTTAAGGCACGCTCAGTCTCTAAATACCTAAAAACTTTTTTCATATTTTTTGTAATATCTTGTTTAATGTTTACATCTACATCATTATCGAAGGCCTCTCTCCGCAAATCCCCCATTTTAGCCGCTGATTGGTAAGAATCTGCAGCAAAATAAGCAAAAACAGCCGCAGAAGCTGCCGCCGCTAGAGCTGCGACCAAAACGAAAACAACCAATGCTCCTTCATCTGCCCCACCGCCACCACCTGAGCCAGAAGTGGGAAGGCAGATGAGGCAGCAATCACTACCCCGATACCGACCACCATCACCACCATTGGTCGTTGTATCTCGGACTGAACCCGAGCCAAAACAACTACTATCGTAAGCTCTAATAGCTTGGCCTATAGACATAAACAGCTCCTTCCATTTAAAGTTGTTATAATAATTGTAGCATTTACATAATTTTAATTATATTTAAAAAACTCCAGATGATTGACTTACAAGATGTTGAATTTAGTTATAAAGAAAGCAAAATTTTAAAAAACGTCAGCTTTTCAATCCAGAGAGGTGAAATTGTCGCCTTAATTGGGCTATCTGGCTCTGGCAAGACCACTCTTTTTCGCCTGATGACTGGTATTGAGAAGGCAGATAAAGGCACCATTCGAGGCGCTGACTGCGAAACGATCAGTTATATGCAGCAGGAGGATCTATTGCTCCCCTGGCGTTCGATCTTGTCCAACTTGCTTCTGGTCGATGAACTGGGGCGCCGCCCACACAATCCTAAAATAGCGCAAAGAGCACAAAAACTATTGAAAGCTGTTGGCCTTGAGGGCTATGAAGAATCGATGCCCCATCAAATTTCAGGTGGGATGCGGCAGCGGGTTTCACTTGTGCGTGCTCTTTTGCAAGAAAGACCGATCCTCCTTCTAGACGAACCCTTCGGTCCTTTAGACGTGATTGTACGTGAAGAGCTCTATCTATTGCTTAGATCGATTCGAGAGGATTATGATAAAACGCTTATCATGGTGACACACGATTTTCGCGATGCGATTGCTTTGGCAGATCGCATTTTAGTCCTAGCTAATGGGCAAATCTGTCGAGATATTCCGGTCGACCGGGCGAAAGAGGCTGAAATCACGTTAGAGATCCGCTCATGTCTCCTTGAGGAATCGCCCCTAAAAAAGGCGAAGCTTGTGAACTGCTGATCACCTCACCACTCTCTAAAATGACTGGAAAATCTCGTTGGCAGCGCCCCTCTTTGGGTGCCCTTAATAGCGATTTAGGAAGCACCTCCCCTTTCAATAGGGGGTGATCAAGAGCTTCCATTGCAGCTAAAATCGTATAATCTTTTTCTCGCAAATAAGCGGCAACAGTTTGAGGAAAGCCCATCCTCAGATAGTGGTTTTCCATGAAATTGATCATCTCTTGCGTAAAAAAATGAACCTTCGGGTGGTGATAGACCCTTGCATACATCATGTAGCGCGCGATCGAGAGAGACTCTACAGATTGAATGCCGCTCACATGAACACCGATTTGATCATCCACCATAGCGAGGGAGTCGATCAGTTGGTTGTAGTCAAGATGTCCAAACTTCACTCCTGTGTAAGTCGCATCTCTGAGAAGATAGTCAATCCTATCTGCTCCAAAATTATCATCAGCAATAATCTCTGCAGCAATTCCCTCACCTGAAAGCGCCCTAAGCACCTCTTCTTTGTGTGGGATAGAGAGAGTTTTTACAATCTCAATCGTCATCCTTTCATGCCCCTTCTCTCCCAGAAGCGTTTGTTCAGCGGTATGAGAAAATGGCAAATGACCTAGATCGTGGCAGAGCGCCACAAGCCTCACCACCTCCTCGTCAACATTGGGCTGCAGACTGCGGTAGATTCGACTCGAAAGCTCCATCACACCAAGAGAATGCTCAAAACGACTATGCGTCGCCCCAGGATAGACAAGATAGGCCATTCCCATTTGACTCAAATAGCGCAAACGTTGAAAAGCCCGCGTCTCAATCAACTCTTTCTCTTTGTCCGAAAATCGGATAAAGCCATGAATGGGATCGCAGATCTTGTGACAATAGCAGCTCATAACGTACACTCTTTTGGCTATGGTTTTAGCAGCATCTTATCAAAACTTCCGCAGCGATGCAAGGAGAGCCACCGCCGCAACCTGTTGCGCTGTCACAATCTTTGTATTACCACTCATCATCCTGGTCTGCAGCCTACTGACACTACGCCTTCCTGGCATGACCCTCTATAAGCTACGCCCTATTTTGATTCCTGCAGCAGCGCTTTTGGCAGCTTCTATACCGATGATAGCATTTGCCGTTAAAACTAATCGCATCCGTAATCGCTCCTTCACCCCCTATCTGAACGAACTGAAAAAACAAGTCGATGAGATGCCTCTTTCAAACACATCGAGCAAAAGCGAAAAAAAAGCCTTTTCTGATCTTTTAATTAAAGATTTGGTTAAGCCTTATCAAGCAACTGATTTTCGCTACTTTATTCTTACTCAACTATCTGAAGCTTACCCAAAAAAATCTCCAAAACAGAAGGCAATCCTAGCAGCGCGGGATAAATCTCTGGGATCTTAATATTAATTTAATTTTTTAGTAGTATGATAATGATATGAGTTCACTGGACAAAACAAAGAGTAGCCTGCAACACCAGCTATTGATTAGGCGCGATTGTTACCGCAAACAGTTTGCAATTAGTGCCGTCTCAGGAGCCGTTACAGCTCTCGCAATCATACTTTTTGAAATGCGTATAGGCGCTCTAGGTGGCCTGCTTCTTGGAGGAGCGGGAGTTTCTCTTGCGAGCGCCATTTACCATCACAAAATGCGTGCAAGAGAAATCAAAGAATTCGGACTTCCTGATGATGCTACTACACGCTGGAGATCTCCCATTGCGATATGGTGGGAGAAGATTGCGGTTACCAAGACTTGAACTTGGGACCTCGACATTATCAGTGTCGC
>CAZXQV010000057.1:0-7054 GCA_964643195.1 uncultured bacterium
CAGTGCTTTTCGTGTTGCTGATAGGATTGCCTTGAATCATCAGGGTCAAATCCCCTATATCACAACGAAGGAAGAATTTGTAAAAATCGAGGATTCACTCATTCAAACATTTTTGAAAAATTCAATACCTAACGGGATACACTTATGACTTCCGACAAAGGAAAAGCATTTTGGCTTGGCATTTTCGTAATCATCGCCATCTGTACAGTAGCTTGGCTCTTTCTTTTCTTAAAGCCATCTGTAGGTGATAGCAAAACGACTCTAAAAATCTACTTCACGAATATTGAAGGTGTTACAATCGGTACGCGCGTCAATTTTGGCGGGAAACCTGTGGGGACTGTAGTAGCAATCCATGAGTTGATAGATGCACGTTCTACGAAGCCCAATTCTTTAGGAGCTTATTATTTCTTCGAAGTGATTGCTAAGGTGGATTCGAGTGTGAAGATTTATAGCTATGACGAAGTCGTCTTGACGAGTCAGGGGCTTCTTGGCGAAAAATCGATTGAAATCTATCCAAGAGCAGCACCATCAGGAGGGAAACCTGCTACGCTAGTCACTGAGGATGTTCTTTATGCGCGCAGTGGAGATCAAGTTCAGGCAGCAATCGACCGACTTAATCGTGTTCTTGCGAAGGTTTCTGACTTTGTCGACACGAACGCTCCATTATTTGAGAAGACGCTGACTTCAATCAATACAGCAGCGGATCACTTAGCTTGCATTGTTGACCACTCTATCAAAATCAATTTTCCTGAAAGAGCTGCCAATGCTTCTGATGCTGTTACTAAAGCGATGACGAAAGCTTGTTGCGTCTTTGATGACATCATTGAACATGATCTTGTAAAACAAGTAGCTTGTGCAGCATCTGAGATAGACTCTGCAGCGACTGGGATTCAAGATGTAACAGATCGTCTGATCTGTGGTCAGGGAACGTTGCCCAGACTCCTAAATAGCGACGTTGTGTACCAGCAAATTAGGGATACGCTGTGCGAGCTTGAGGGTGTACTTACCAACATTAAAAACTATGGATTACTCTTCCAGTATGACAAGAAATGGCAGCGTCAGAGGGTTGCTAGAATGAAGGCATTGGAAGAGTGTGAAAATGGGCAAAACTGCAACGTGGAGAATTGTAACTGATGGAATCTTTGCCGCACTCACACCTTGAAAAGGGAACCTTTTTGATCGCTACTCCCGATGTTGAATCTGGTATTTTTTTCCGCAGTGTGGCTCTGCTTTGTGAACATAGCCCAGGTGGGTCCTTCGCTATTATCATTAATAAAGCTCTCGACCTCGACCTTCCGGAAGAGATTTTATCGCTAGAAAACCTCTCTAACGAGCAGGTGCAGACTAGGGCTGGCGGGCCTGTACAGACTAATCAGATGATGCTTTTACATAATAGCCGTGCGATTCCCGATCAAACGATTGAGATCTGCGAAGGGGTTTATTTGGGAGGCGATCTGCAATTCCTACAGGATAGTATCACGAGCTCTAGCGGGCCTTCATTGAGGCTTTGCTTTGGATATGCCGGCTGGCAAGGTGGACAGCTTGAACGTGAGTTTTTAGACGGTGGCTGGTTTCTCTATCCCGCCTTGGCAAAGCATATCTTTGAGACACCAGCTGAAAAGCTATGGGGAGAACTTTTGAGGGAGATGGGCGGCCGTTTTGCCACTCTTTCGATGATCCCTGAAGATCTCAACCTCAATTGAGTCAGGAGTGACGGACTAAGATTGTCTGCAGCAATCCCTATCCGAGAGAGAAAAAGCACCTAAGGTGAGTCATCAGACTGAAGGGCCGGAGACAAAGAAATGAGGCTGGCCCCAAACCCCGAGGATCCACTTTGCTTTGCAAGTGAAAGAGATAGGCTTGTCAGGGGCTTTTGCCCCCCGCGGCCCCCACTTGGGGCTGATCGGAACTGCGTGCAATCGCAGCAAACGAGCGCAGGATTGATGTAGTCAAGATATAACGATCACAAGGAAGGCCAACTCCTTGCGAGTTGATCAAGGAGTGATCGGCTAAGATTGTCTGCAGCCCTATCGGTGAGAGAAAAAGTGGGTAAGGTGAGTGAGTAACAAACAAAAAGCCCCTCCAACAAAGTTGGAAGGGCCGAGTACTCCACGGTAAGGAGGAGGGGGAAATCCAAGTACTTACCGCTTGGAGAATTGGAAACTCTTGCGCGCTTTCTTGCGGCCATACTTCTTACGCTCTTTCTTACGAGGATCGCGTGTTAAAAAGCCTGCTCGCTTCATATTCTGTTTTAAAGTCTCGTTCTCCTTAACAAGAGCACGGGCAATACCTAAACGAGTTGCAATCACTTGCCCCTCAACTCCTCCGCCATTCACGCGGATGATCATGTCATAGGTATTCTCGCGATCAACTGTCGTCAAGGGATCCAAGATAGTCTTTCTCTGAATCAGAAGAGGGAAGTAATTTTCAAAATCCCTACCATTGACATCAACTTTTCCTGTTCCTGGACGCAAACGTACACTTGATACGCTGCACTTTCTTCGCCCTGTGGCAACAATCTCTTCGATTTCCTTCTTGGTCATTATACTTCTACTGCTATGGGTTTCTGAGAAGCGAGGTCATGCTCACTTCCTTTAAAGATTCTAAGCTTTCTCAGCTGCTGCTTGCCAAGTCTAGACTTGGGCATCATACCTTGAACAGCTCTCATGATAATATAGTCAGGCTTACGTTCCTGCATTGTCTCAAAAGGAATTTCACGCATTCCACCAATATGCCCAGTGTAATAACGATAAATTTTCTGAGCCTCTTTATTTCCTGTTACTTTGATCTTTTCCGCATTCACCACAACGACGCCACTGCCGTTATCAACGTGCGGCGTAAAATCTACTTTGTGCTTCCCACGTAAAATCTTGGCAATCTCTGCCGCAAAACGACCTAAAGTCTTTCCAGTAGCATCTAGAAGATACCAATCTCTCTTTACATCTTCCGGACGAACTTCTGTTGTTAAAGTCTCTCTTTTCTGCTTCATGCATATCTCCGTTAAGCCAACGATAATAGGTTTTGGCTGATTTTTTCGCTAGAGAAATTTTGGTTTCATAATGTAAATCGCAGCCAAAGTTCCTAGGAGAGACGAAATAACCACCCAATATAAAATTTTATACCCCAAAAGCCCATATCCAGGAGCCCTTTTCATCAGCTTAGACATCACGATCAATTCAGAAATCACCAAAACTGCGACAAAAGTCATTTTCATATGCAGCCAAGGTGCCTTCCAGTTAACCCCCTTGAGCAGGAGGAGGAGCAGCCCCGTAAGAAGCGTCACACACATAGCGGGAAACTCTAAGGGAAAATAGAGCTTTTTAAAAAAAATCCAGTCTTTCTCCCCTTTAGAAGCCAATTGCCTAGACACCATCAATAGACAGGCTATCCAAAAAAAGAGCGCCGCAACATGTAAAAATTTTAAGACGTCTAGCAATTTGAAAACCTCTTCACATTAATGCCTGAACACTGTAGCCTAAGTGGCCTTTAGATATGAAGACTTTTTTTGTAAGAACATATGGCTGTCAGATGAATGAACTTGACAGCGAGGTGATGTCGGGCCTTCTTCAAGAGCGCGGCCTCACACAGACAGAAGATGAGGATAATGCCGACCTTCTCCTCTTCAATACCTGCTCGATCCGCGATCTTGCAGAGCGTAAAGCTATGGGTAAATTAGGCATCTTAGGACTCCAAAAGCGCAAGCGCATCATCGGTGTCACAGGCTGCATGGCGAATGCCAAAAAAGAGACTCTTTTCCGCAAGTTACCTCACGTCGACTTTGTCCTCGGCACAAATAACATACACGATCTAAATGCCGTTCTCGATGAAGTACTGGAAACTAAAAGCCAGGTTCTTCGTACGGACGATATCTTTTCTCAAGAATTAGACTACACGGTTGCTAAAAGACAGGATAAATACCGTGCCTATGTCTCGATCATTCGTGGTTGTGACAAGTATTGTACCTATTGTGTGGTCCCCTACACCCGTGGTCCAGAAGTATCTCGCCAGATGCAGGATGTGATTGATGAATGCAAGCAACTAGCAGACAAAGGATATAAAGAGATCACCCTACTTGGACAGAATGTGAATAGTTTTGGGAAAGACAACCAAGATGTGCGTTTTCATGATCTACTCTATCGATTGGACAAGATCGAGGGCATCGAGCGGATACGTTTTCTCACTTCTCACCCTGTCGATATCACGAAAGAGCTGATGGAAGCGATTCGCGATCTTGACTCTCTTTGCGAACACGTCCACTTTCCACTCCAGGCTGGCTCTTCCCGAATTTTGCGCAAGATGCACAGAATGTACACCAAAGAGGAGTACTACGAAAAAGTCGCTCTCTTAAAAGAGATTGTTCCCGGTGTGGCAATTGGTACAGATATGATTGTGGGCTTTCCTACAGAGACAGACGAGGAGTTTGAAGAGACGTGCCAAGCCATGCGCGACATCCGCTATGCCAATGCCTTTCTCTACACCTATAGTCCACGGAAAGGGACTCCAGCAAAGCGTTGGGTCGATGATGTGCCTGAAGAAGTTAAACAATACAGACTTCAGAAGCTTTTAAGCCTCCATCAGGAGATTGCGCAGGAGCTTTTGCAGGAGAAGTTGGGAACGACTGTTGAGGTGCTTATTGAGAGGCGCAACAAAGATGGCACTCATTTAAAAGGGATTGCACGCTGCTGGCGGAATGTGATCTTTGAAGGACCAGATAGCTTGATTGGAACAGTGCAACAGGTAGAGTTGCACAGTTTTTCGCATAATACTTTGATTGGCAAACTTTTATCTCAATAGATCCAGCAAGACTGGTACAAATGGATAGTTTTTATCTTGCGCTGTGACGAAGGCGGGGGTCAACTGTGGATCTACAGAAGCGAACTGGATAAACTCTTTGAATCTCCCTGTATAATCTGGTTAGATTGCTTCATGAGCTATTGGCTAAGTGGCTTAGAGAAAGAACTGGAATTGCAAGATTATATTCTTGAAGCCATGCTTGTACTTGATGGTGCTGATCATCTGGCGCAAAGATTACTCCGACATCACGAAATAGCACACTGCCACGCACTGCTACTTCTTTGCAATTAGACTGGACCTTAACAAATCTGCTAGAATCTATACGTGCACCAATGACGATAGGAAATGGTTTGCTTTCAAATGGATGTTGCTCCTTTAAAGGTGGTGGATTTTTAAATGTTTCAATCGCTTCTCTGAATCGCTTTGTCCAGAAAATTAAAGAGCTGATTTCTTTTTCAACTTGATCAGAAGCTGCTTTTTTTTCTAGAAAAGCATCAGGTAATCGGATCTGACTAAGACCCCTATAGTAGTGGAACCCTTGCGATTGGCTTTCGACCATAATCGTGTATGTAGTCTCTTTTTGGTCACTATATTTTACGACGCTCATTACAATGCCATAACAGAATTTTCCAGAAGATCGTTTAACAACAACTAACTGGCCAAGAGCTAGCGGATTTGTACATGCTTTGGTGTTTACATTGGAGGGTAGTTCTTCACCAACCCATCCTAAATAATCTGCCCAGTTTTCTACTCGTTCAGGCTCTTCGATGATACTTTCTAAATCTTGCGCTATTTTTTGACGATCAACACCCGGTGGAGTTGCGCAAAGACTCAGACGTCGTAAAGCAATTTCTGTCCTTACTGTCTGGGTGCGGTATTGCATGAACAATGTGATGTATTCCAATTCAGCAAGGGGGTTCATAGCATAACAGGTAGATGCAGATCTCGCATAATTAGATGCAATCTTAACAGCAGGCCACATTACGCCAGAGAGATTATTGTGATTTACTGCAGACGGATTATCCGAAATTCCGACGGAAAGTTCACCGGTTAGAGGAACTATGCGCATCTGAAGAAGCAATCCGGTTGGAGCTAAGGCCGGCTCCCCAAATGATGAAGCGCACTTTACAACACCGACCAGAGTGGCACTGCTTGTCCCTGTGAACCAATTGATAGTTGTTCCACAATTTTTTAAAACCACTGGAAGGAAGGAGCAATCAGCACGATCTATCGGTACGAACGGTTGAGGCAGGGGCGGAGCCTCCTCTTGAAAGATGTTTGGCCCTCGAGGACTTTCTCGTAGCTTATCCACCCCTACTAACAACGCTTGAGGCCTGGGCGGAGCTGATTCCCCCAAACCTTCATCGACATCCACCCCGGCATCTCTTTCTGCGGGTAAATCAACTTGAGGAGAAGGTGTGGGCAGTTCGATCTCACCACTCTGCTTCAAAGGCTTGAGTTGGTTACATAAAGATGTGTAAACTAGGCGGGTTATAACAACAAATAACAGAACCCCGCCTGAGGCCAGTGTAGCTATCTTTATGCTGTTGATAAATCTTCCCTGGATAAATCCATAGGCACCAAAACCCATCGCTGCCAATGCAGCCAAAGTGATCACACTAAGAGCTGCCTTCTCATATCGCCACATCAAAATTTTACTAACCGCAGCACTACCAGCGGGTGGATCAGCTATCACATCTCTTGAAAACATAAATCCTGCATCATGAATTGCTTACAAACAATTTTAGCAGAAGTTTTTTAAATTTTGTGTTAATTTTTTATATAGAGAATGTAGCTTGTGCTGCTACTTTTGATTTGGCTATAAAAGTCCTTCAAACTCCTCCTCAGATAGGAGAGTAATGCCCAGTTTTTTAGCCTTATCATACTTCGATCCTGGATCCTGACCTAAGAGGAGATAGTCAGTTTTCTCACTGACAGAGCCCGAAACCTTCCCTCCACGCTCGCGGATTAAGCTCGTTGCACTATCTCGCGTATACCTTTCAAGAGAGCCGGTCAAAACAAAGGTTTTGCCTTGAAAGGGGTGGTTTTGGAATTGGCCTGTTTTTTGCATTTGCGGGATAACCCCAGCCTCCAAAAGCTCTGTGATTTCGTTTAGATGGCTCTCATCGGCAAAAAAAGAGATCACCGCATTGGCAACAACAGGACCTACACCCTCAATCCTCAAAAGCTCTTCTTCAGTCAATTCGAATAGCCTTTCAAGACTCCCAGCTCGATGAGCCAATAGTGAAGCGGTCTCTGC
>CAZXQV010000058.1:0-6979 GCA_964643195.1 uncultured bacterium
ATGATTGCTGAGTTTCCTGAAGAGATCTTCTTAGAAGAGCCAGTTGAAGCTTGATGTTTTTCCCGGCTCCTCTATAATGGCGAAAAAAAAGGTGGTGTAATGTATGTGTATGTATATTAAAAAGTATAAATCATAGTTATGCTTTTGAAGGTATGTCTTGATGAAGCATCTTCGCCGCAACTTTTGAAAACAATCATTTAAATTATTGACGGCGGTCATTTCAAAAGTGTCCTAATCTTCTCTGATGTTGATTATCTTTCGAGTGCGGGCATGCGGTTGATGCTTGCTATTTCTAAAAAGCTGCAGCATCTGGAAGGGAAGGTTGTGGCTTGCAGTTTGAATGATGATGTGATGGAAGTGATCAAAATGGCTGGTTTCAATCAGGTGATCGAATTCTATCCAAGTGAGCAGGAAAGTTTAACCCACCTATAATCATTATTCATGAAGGCAATACCCAAACAAGCTGAAAAATCGCCATGTGGGTCTACTTCATCGCTTGCTGAAAAGACGGTCTCGTCTCTGGGGTCTTTTCTTCCTCTAGAAAAACGCATCAAAGGGTTACCGAAAACCAAGCCAGGGAAAGTGATTTTAATCGCTGGACCGACTGCATGCGGAAAAACGGCTCTCTCTCATTTGCTTGCCGATATGTTACGCGGCGAGATTATTTCATGCGACTCTATGCAAGTGTATAGGGGGATGAATATTGGAACTGCGAAGATATCTAAAGAGGAGCAGGAGCAATGTCCTCACCATCTTTTAGACATTCGCAATATTCAAGAGAGTTTCAATGTTGTCGATTTCTATCATGAAGCTCGGCATTGTGTTGATGCGATTTTAGCAAGAGATCGAGTGCCTATACTGGTTGGTGGAACAGGTTTTTATTTTCGAGCTTTTCTTTACGGCCCTCCGATTGGACCACCTTCATTGCCGGAGATGAGACGTGCTCTTGAAGCGGAGATGGATCATCTAGGATCTGCAGTACTTTATGAGCGATTACGCGAGTTTGATCCTCAGTATGCGATAACGATTACAGTCAATGATAAGCATAAAATCACAAGAGCCCTTGAGATTATCATTTTGACAGGGGAAAAGGTCAGCAATCTGAAATGGGAACGTGAGCAGCCTCTTCTTGACTATGATTGCCACTGCTGGTTTATTCACAGGCCTCGCAAACATCTCTACAAGTTGATTGATTCACGCTGTGAGCAGATGTTGGAGTTTGGTCTTCTCGAAGAGGTGAAGGAGTTGGAGAGGCTAGGGCTTCGCTTGAACTCATCGGCTTCTCAAGCGATTGGTTATCGCCAATGTTTGGATTATTTGGATAGTCAGCAGACTGAGGAAGATTATGAGAAGATGGTTAAATCGTTTAAGCAAGGATCACGACAGTATGCAAAGAGGCAGTTTACTTGGTTCAAGAAGGAGCCTCTTTTCCACTGGCTAGACGTAGACGCCCACGATCTAGAGATCGCCGCAGAAATGATTGCCAAAGAGTTCCAACAAACCTGCTAAAAGAAGAATCAGCAATTCCCGCTGGGTCGCAACAGCCTCAATGAGAGTTATTTGAATCAGATGCGATCGCAAAGTCTTCGGCAAATTCCGCATCCAAATCATTCCAAACATCTTCGCGCTTAACGTTGAATTCTCCTCTAAGTGGGTCACTCGCCTTACGCACTTTTTTTCTCTCCGAGAGGGATTGCTGCAGACAATCTTAGCCGATCAATCCTTGATCAACTCGCAAGGAGTTGACCTTCCTTATTGCAGTGTTTCACCCACGCGAAAGTCTAACAAGTTTGTAGAATCTCTACAGTAAGCCATTTGTGAGATTAATCGATGAGAATGCCGAGAGGTTTCATCTGATCACGCTCTTTAACTCGCGCAGCTGGAGGTACATAAACCTCATTAATTCCCTCGTATGTCTTGATAATCTCATAAAATGTGTTGCGCTGCGCCGGTTCAAAACCAGCAGATCGAATCATCCTGAGCATCCCATTATGATCAGTCTTGTTGATCCATGCAGTCGCTCGATGCACATTTTCTTCCATAATTGTCCCACCAAAATCATCCGCTCCATAATGCAACGCTTCAATGCCGATCTCCTTGCCTTCTCCAAACCAAGAAGCGCCGATATGATCAAAATTATCCAAATAAAGACGCGCTACAGCCAAAATCCGAAAATAGGCATCTTTGCCTGCCCAATGCTTCACCGTACGCCGCAAAGCTGTGCGATCTCTCTTGTAACTCCACGGAATAAAACAGGTGAAACCCGGAATTTCATCTTGAGCCTGTCTGATCGCTTCGAAATGCTCAATGATATCCTCAGGCTCTTCGATATGGCCATACATCATCGTTGCTGTAGTACGGAAGCCAATTTTATGGGCAGCCTTGTGAAAGGCAACCCAATCCCCTGGACCCATCTTTTTTGGAGAAATTTGTAGCCGCACTCTTTCTGAAATGATTTCAGCCCCACCACCTGGAATGGTCCGGGAGCCAGCATCCCATAACGCTTGAAGAACATCTTCTATAGAGATTTTTTCTGTTTTTGCGACCTGCCAAAGCTCTACAGCTGAAAAAAAATGAGGATGGATATCAGGATATTCTGCGCGGCAACGCTCGACCAGGGTGGTATAGTAGGAAAGAGGTAATTCAATATTCACTCCTCCCTGGAGAAGCACAGTATTTAGACCAGCCTCTCGAGCAAGTTTCATGTGCTCAAGTACTTCATCCACGCTCTTTGTATAGGCATCTTTTGCATTTTTATGGCGGTAGAATGCGCAAAATGTGCAGTCAACATTGCAAACATTTGTATAGTTTGGATTGGAATCTAGAACGAAGGTTACATAATTCGAAGGATTTTTGACCATGCGCATCTGATGCGCTCTCATTTTAAGTTCCTCAAGAGGAGCTTCTTTAAGAAGAAAAACACCCTCTAGTTTCGTCAGTCTTTCAGTCATCTTCACCATCCGTTTGACTTAAAGTGGAAAGAGTTTTAGGATTGTCTTCAACAACCCTTTCTGTCAACGTTAATCTATGAACGAGAACCACTCCGCTGCCAACGATAAGATCGCGCCTTTTGAAGATTTTGCTATTAACTTTGAAAATCTCAAAGGAGCTGAAGCAAAACTCAGAGCTGCCGTTGATTACATGCACACAACTTTGAACAAAAAAAAGCCTCCCTATTTCAAAGGCTTTTGGGAAGCTCGCAAACTCTGCTTTCCTCTTTTCAAGGAGCAGTTGGAAGCTCCTGTGCGCGCTGAGTTGTGGACTCTTTATACTGAATTGACACGCGAAGGACGAGAACTCAAAGGAATGCTCGATCAGGAAACCTCTTTTGCCGTTGAACAGATCGATCTAGCTATTTCTGGACTAGAAAAGCAACTTTCTGATCCGCAAGAGGGAATCCAAGCTGTTGTATTGCCAGAAAAGTTAAAATCTCTAAATCATAATAAAAAGCTCTATCTTAATGGGCAGGCGGAACTTAATCGACTAAATCTCTTTGCTTCTCGCATCAACGGTCTTCGTAAAGAGCTTTCTCATACTGAGATGCGTGTTCGTCACAAAAACAAATTTTTTCAAAGGCTTTCGAAATTAGGTGATAGCATTTTTCCTAGAAGAAAAGATTTGATTTCCGAGATTTCTGCTGCTTTTGAAATTGATGTCGCAAGATTTATGGAAGAGAATTTTTCAGAAAAGAGCTTTTGTCCTGATAAAATCAAGCGTTCGCTCTTTTTTTTCCGTGAAGAGATTAAGGCATTGCAAGCGTGTGCCAAACTTTTGACGATCAATACTCACGCTTTTACAGTGACGCGCGCCTCACTCTCTTCTTGCTGGGATCAATTGCGTGGAATGGAAAAAGAGTTGAAAAAGGATTTTGCTAAGCAGAAGGTGAAATCTTCAGAAAATATGGAGATGATCAAAGCTCTCCTTGCTGATTTCGACCAGAAGCGCCATGAATGCACTTTTGAAGCAGCTAGAAAAGAGTTGGACAATATCTTGTATAAGATGCGTGAGATTGAGTTGACCCGCGCAGATGTGCAGCTTTTGAAAGATGAGGTTCAAAAGGCGGAGGCACGCTTGCATCAACAGAAAGAAAAGGTCCAAAACGCGGCGAAAGAGATTCAAGCTACGGCTGAAAAAGCCAAGCGTGAAAGGGTCCTTTCCTTTAAAGCGCGTCTTGATAGACTTCATAGTGCAGATCTCGAAACTGTCGAAAAAGAAATTGAAGAATGCCGCAAAGAAATGGCGAATTTTTCAAAGATCGAGCGTCTCGATTGTGAGCCTCTTTTACGCTCGCTGCGTGATAAGTTAGCTGAAAAGAAGGAGGGGGTGCTACTTGCGCTTCCCGATGATACCAAAGCCTCTATCGGCCTTCTTCAGAAACTTTTGGATGAGCGGTTAAATCAAAGACGTGAAATCAAAGAGCAGCTGGAATCGTATAGGAAATTGATGGGTGGCTCTGCTCTTAGTTTTGAAAAGGCTATTGAGATAGGTGAGCTTGTCAATCAGGAAAAAGAGCGCTTAGTCAAGTGTGACCGCGCTATCGAAGAGGTAGAGCAAAAAATCGAGCAGCTCATTCCTAAATCATAACTCCTATGAAAAAGATAGCTCTTTTTGGAGAAATTTTTAATCCTCCTCATTTGGGTCATATCAAAATGCCCCAGATAGAGATCAGCAGTACGCGGATGCGCGAAAGATTAAAAAAATGGTTATAGCAGATTCACTCCAAACTGAATCTCCTATATATTGCGGTCACTTTCTCTCACCAATAGTTCTAGACTACATATACGAGAATCAATTATATTCTACTCCTTGAATATGATTGAGGATACTGAACCCGAGCTTGATATCATCGCTCAAACTCTTTTTGATAAGAAAGGGTTTAATATATTGGCCTTGGATGTTCGTGGGATTTCGACCCTAACTGATTACTACATCATCGCTGAGGGTAATGTTGAGCGGCATGTAACTGCGCTTGCGAAAGCTGTGATTGAGAGATTGAAGGGTGAGCGGAGACAGCCGATTCATGTTGAAGGTTTGGCTGATGGCGATTGGGTTGTAGTGGATTATCTCAATATAGTTATCCATCTTTTTAAGCCTGATGTGAGAGAAAAATATCGATTAGAAGAGCTTTGGAAAGATGCCAAAGTTGTAGATTTAGGAATTGAGGTAGGTCATGAATCAGCAGAATAACAAGAGAATCGTTGTCACAGGGATGGGGCTTGTTTCCTGTTTTGGGAATGATATTGACGTTTTTTATGACAACCTTCTGCAAGGCAAGAGCGGTGTCCGCCTGATTGAAAACTTGCCAGTTGCCGATCTGCCAACACGTTTTGGAGCTGGTGTTCCTGATTTTGAAGCTGATGAATACATCGAGAAGAAGCAAGCGAGAAGAATCGATCCTTACATCAAATTTTCGATTGTAGCTGGACGCAAAGCTCTCGAGATGGCCAATCTTGGAAATCCTGATCTGCTCAATGCGCTTAATAAAAAGCGTTGTGGGATTATCATCGGTTCTGGAATGGGAGGACTCAAGACTTTCTATGACGGTTCTGTTACTTATCACACAAAGGGCTATCGTCGGATCACCCCATTCTTTATCCCTTTCATCATTACGAATATGGGTGGTGCTCTTTTAGCGATTGATCTAGGCTTCATGGGGCCTAATTATTCGATTTCTACAGCCTGTGCAACGGCTAACTACAGCATTATTTCGGCAGCTAACCATATCCGTTCAGGAGAAGCTGATTTGATGATTTGTGGGGGATCTGAGGCCGCTGTTTCTGAAATTGGTTTAGCTGGTTTTGTGGCTAACAAAGCGCTTTCTACGCGGAACGATGATCCAGAGAGAGCTTCACGTCCTTGGGATCGTGATCGCGATGGTTTTGTGATTGGTGAAGGTGCTGGAGTGCTGGTACTCGAGTCATTGGAGCATGCTCAGAAAAGGGGAGCTCCTATTCTTGCAGAGTATATGGGTGGAGCGATTTCTTGTGATGCTTACCATATGACAGCGCCGCGTGAAGATGGTTTGGGTATTCAGATCTGTTTTGAGCAGGTGCTCGAAAACAATAGCATCCCACGCGAAGCTGTGAACTACATCAATGCACATGCTACATCAACGCCACTTGGCGATATGGCAGAGCCTTTAGCTGTCAACACCTTCTTTGGTGATCATGCGAAAAACATCAAAATGAAAGCAACAAAATCGATGATTGTCCACTGTCTGGGTGCTGCAGGTGGTGTGGAAGCGATTGCCACGATCAAAGCGATCATGACAGGCAAGTTGCATCCATCTATTAATCTTTTCAATCCAGAGCCTGGTTTGGGCAAGATTGATCCTGTGGCCAACGTCATGCAAAATCATGATGTCGATGTAGCGCTTTCCAACTCTTTTGGCTTTGGTGGTCACAATTCAACGATTGCCTTCAAGGCCTTTACAGTCCATTAAAACTCAGCTGACGCACTTTTTTTCTCTCGGAGAGTGATTGCTGCAGACAATCTTAGCCGATCACTCCTCGATCAACGCCCAAGGAGTTGGCCTTCCTTGTGATCGTTGTATCTTGGCTACATCCATCACTCTCCGAGAGAGAAAAAGTGCGTAAGGTGAGTTAAAATTTAAATTATTCATTAATAGTGAACATTTTCTCTCTGGATATCGTCTAAGTAACAGATGTTTAATGGAGTGCGTGCTCCATTACCCCTGGCGCTAACATCCTTTTAATCTGAGGCCGGGATGATGTTTCATCCCCCAGTTGTGCCGACAGAACCACTTTCTGCGCCATCTCGTGGGGGTCAAGCGGCGCGCTGTTGTCTCTGCCATCTGTTCTTAGATGGGACCGTTCTTGATGGCGGTATCAATGGATCTCCCGATCTTGGGGGCCAAAGATCAGCCTTTGCAAGGGGGACTTACCCCGAGCCGGATAGAACGCGTATACAGACCGCAGCGCCCCGCGCACGTTTTTTTTTGCTTTTTTTTTCTTTACTT
>CAZXQV010000059.1:0-6880 GCA_964643195.1 uncultured bacterium
TGCAGAATTTAAACTATTGATGCCAGTGAGCATACACCCTAATACCATCATTTCTGATTCTTTAGAATGGGGAGCGACCTTGTATTTCGTATTATCTGTCATGGCTAGAGACAATACTGAAAAAGAGCAGAAAAGTCCAGGATATGATACAATGAATTTATGCCTAGAATATCGGGAACAAGTGGAATTCAGCCGCAAGAGGGAGGTGAAAGACCTCAATTGGCTGCTTCTGTGCAAGATCATATTCGATTGATGAGTGAGCAGGATGCACTTTCGTATGTGGTCGGGGCATTGAAGCCGCTTGTTGCGACGGCGCGATCGTCTCAACATCACCAGGCTAAGCCGCTTATTCCAGCGCAATCGCTTCATGCTGAGCGATTAGATGCATTGAATCAAGAGTTGAAGGTTTTGAAGCAGATAGCGGATTTGATTCGAGCCAAGCCAAGCGACTATGAGTCTCAGATGCAGCAGTTTCTCCATGCAGGGGAGAGCATTGCAGATCTGGAAAAGACGGTGCCACAAGAGATTATTGAGATCGAAGAGAAGATCCGCGCCGTTGCTACTGCAAATGTTCTCATCGACGAAATTAAATAGTGATAGCCGATTTGCTATGACAACTACGTCATAGTGATCATGAACCGCCCTATACGGTTCCCTATGTACGGTGGTGTGAGAGGACGGGAGCTTTAAAACTCCCGCCTCATCGATCTTGCGATTGTTCAAACCCAGGACTTTGGCGCAACCAAAACTATCCATCCAAACTGAATCGACTATAAAGGGCAATTTACACTTTAATCGACGATATAAGTTTATCATCCCAAGCCACTTTAAATCGAAAACCAGCTTTTGAGAGCGCTAATTTTTTCGTTTTGGTGGAGTGCCACCTGGCCCGAGATTTGGCGGAGTGCCACCTGGCCCGAGATTTGGCGGAGTGCCACCTGGCCCCAGCTCAGGGGGAGTACCACCTGGCCCCAGCTGACGCTGGATGCCACCCGGCCCGATTATCTTGCCAGGGTGAAGCGGCTTAGGTCGAGTTACGATCTTGGTAGGAGTAGGAATAGGAATAGGGTTGTCCAGATGCGTTGGAATTACGTCAGGAATCGGAATAGGAATAGGGTTTTCCAGATGCGTTGGAATTACGTCAGAAATCGGAATGCCAGATGTCTTTGCAACTTCGCCTGCTAGAGCAGCAATATTACTCGCTTTCTGGTCATCTGTGTTATTATCTTTAAGAAAATTTAAAAGGGCCTGAGCCTGTCCTGGTGTTGTTGCTGAGTTGTTTAGAATATATGAGCCATAATGTTGGATGTCTTTTTGTCCAGAACTATTAGCTCCTATGCTTCTGAGAGCGCTTAAAGCTTCATCCTTAATATTTTGAGGAGTATAACCCCCACCGCCACCGCCACTGATTCCACCAATACTCATTAATTCCCCCTAGGTTACTATAATATTAATTTTAAAACTTCAGGCTTTATAACGCTAGAATAAACTTATTGAAGGAAATAAAGATCGGAGATATTCTCCTCTGAACTGGAAAGATGGCTGAGTGGCCGAAAGCACGTCCCTGCTAAGGACGCATACTCGTAAAGGGTATCGAGGGTTCGAATCCCTCTCTTTCCGCATCAGCGGAGACATTTTCAGAAATGACGATGTCTTCGCATTTTTCATTTTGCAACTTTTTGTTTTTCTAAAGGATAAGACCAAGCGCTGGATTCAGCATGGTGGTTCGATAATTTCCATCTTTAAAGACCAATTTTGGAGCAAAGTCCAACCGAGCAGCTTTTTTGGTTTGCGGCTCTGCTTGTTGACAATACTAAGATAGCTATTCAGGTCAACCCATTTCCTGGGCAAATGTGTCAACCTAGATAGCTATTTTTAAAGCTACTTAAAGACGGCGATTTATTTCTGAACCTATAACAATAGATGGCTGACCATCTTCAATGCTAAGAGCTACAGTAGCCGTTCCTGTTATGAATTCCATAAAGGGCTTCCATTCAGTTAGATTAGAGCTAAAAATCAACTCTCCTCCCACACATCTCCCATAAAACGTTTGCTTAATTTCTAGGGTTCCCCATTTGTGATTGCTTTCTGCTAAGTTGACGAAGTCTCCTTTGAGATAAAAGCTAACAGGTAAGTGAGTTTGAGTTGCAAATTCGACAGCTAATTCAGGATGTTGCCCCTCCATAATCTCGTTTAGGTCTTTATCGGTCAAAGTAGTTAGTTGCACAATTTTGACGTCTTGAGAAAGCGTTTCCCAGGGTTTGGGATTAATAGAGAAATCAGTTGGAACCGCAAAACTTGAAAGACAAGTAAGTGTAAAAACTATTGATAAAAGTGCATATTTTTTCATTTCGTTCTCCTTTTGCTACAATTGTAGTATTTGTGGTTAAAACCGTGATTCCTTACCATTGTTCGGAATGGTAAAACTTTTGATATGGTGGCCCAAGGCAGTGTAGAATAATTCGGTGTCGCTCCTTCAAATTAGTTACCTGTCGTTTGTGACCATTTAAAATCACAACATGAAGACCTAAAAAACAGAAAAATATCCCACGAGTTGTCGGATTTTGTGAAGGTTTACGAAGTTGATTTCGAAAGTGCTCACCTGTTTCGCACAATTTTTGCCGCACTTTGTATTCCAGCGAAGAATACACCAAAAGAGACAGAGTCATTACCATCAATAATGCCTCTATTCTTTCTGGTTTCTTAAGAAAAAAAGACGATACCAGAAAATCTGGACTTTTCAAAAATCGAAATCCTCTTTCCACGCTTTGCTGAGATTTATAAGTTTTTAACACTTCCGCTGCGGAAAAATCTTCAGCTGCCAAGTCATTTGTAGCTAAAATAAAGAAACCTTTTTGCCTCTCTTGTATTTTCTTTTTTTCAACGCAAAGAGCAATTCGACCTAAAATTTGATACCCAACTGTTGAAGGTAAAGCATTTCTCTTCGGACGACCCACAGTAGCATGTTTTTTAACTTCAACTATTTCAATATTGGATAGATCAGTGTATTTAAGTTTTTCTATAAATTCTCTGGAATGTTTTTCAGCATCTTTAGGGCAAGAAAAAATTTCCCCTGATAGCTTTTCAAAAGCCTTGATTTCTTTCTCAGATCCTTTCTGAAAATTCTTATTCAATGTTTTGCATTCGCGCTCATAGGCTGCTTCACTAAAAATCACAATCCATCTTTGTTGGATTTCAGAATATGAAGAAAGACTTTCTTTGGCATAGTATCCCTCTCCTATCGATATCATTTCTGAACGAATTGTTTGGATTACTAATTCTTTGGCTTCAGAAATCTGCATCGGAACGCGAGTTACAAAGAGACCTTTTGCGGCAACCACTGCAGATAATGAATTGGGAGTATATAAGGCGCTGTCTCCCACTAAGTAACGATTATTTACAGCTTCCTGAAAACTCGCCAGATGTTGTTGTACTATTTCTCCAAATGCACTTTTATCGGCACTATGACCACTAGCTGCTTGCATAAACAAAGGAATATTACCTTGGTTTGATGTAATAAGCTGTAATACTACCTGATTTAAATCTGGACGATGATCTCTGCTATAACCAGGCATTATCTGAATGCGTCCTTCTTGTTGACCAAGCAGGCCGTCATATTCTCCATCTAGATGGAAACTTGTTGAATCAAGATGTAAACTCGATACTTGAATTCCCAGCTTTTTTACAACGCTGAGAGCTATTTTGGTATAAAGTTCCGTCACTCCCACTTCAAATAGCTTATCTAATGTTCGACCAAGAACGTTGTCATCAATATGCTGATGTTCAATGGATGGTCCTATTAGTAGATCTGTTGGTTTATCTTCAAAATATTCTGAATAAAGGTATAAAGTTCTACCTACAAAACCAAGCCCATTCAAGATCATGCATTTAACGCATTCTCCATAAGTGAGATGTTTATTTTTTGCTTGCACTCCACAGGCCATGTCAATGGCTTCAACAAGCCCAATCTCATTACACATCCCTGCTACCAGCCCGAGATGATCTAAATTTTGTGTCTCTATATGCATAGGCAAGATATTTTGCCTATTCCTCTCTTTTATAAAAATTTAATTTTTTGGTGAGGAATCACGGATCTTGTTTGATTGGATGAGAAAAAAGATCGGTGGGATGTTTCTGCCTATCTTTTGGAGCTTTACAGATAGCGGATGCTAGATCAACACACCCTATTTACTGAAGCGACTATATCTCCTATGTCGATTAACAGACTATGTGACGCAGATTTTTTTGAAATTGCGCTGGTCGCTCTTTTCAACCAAAGTGAATGCGAAAGCATTCTATTGATGTTCAATTTCTTAGGCGAAATTCACACGTGGGTCAAGTAGTGTATAGGCTACATCCGCAATGATATAGCCTACAAGAGTCAAGAGAGAGCTTGCAAATGCTGAAAATAGCACAACATTGTAATCTCTATTTAAAATCGCCTCATAGAAGAAGCGGCCAAAACCGTTAATCTCAAAAACAGTCTCGACAATTAGCGAACCTCCCATAATCACACCAAGAGAGGTTGCAAGCGAAGTCACAATAGTGATCGCCCCGTTGCGTCCCACATGCTTGATCAACACCGTTTTAAGAGGTAAACCTTTGGCATGCGCTGTCTTCACCCAATCCTGCCTCAATACCTCTAAAAAGGCAGTTCTCGACAGGCGTGATTGAATCGCTAATGTCCCATACATGATCGCTATAAGAGGCAACATGATATGAAGCAAGGTGTCTCCCAACCTCTCTCCAGAGGTCAATTTATCGTAAACTGCATAATTACTATGAAAACCGCTAAAGGGAATCGGAATATTGGTAAAAGGAATCGTGTGGTGAAGGGCCACCTTTTCAATTAAAAAAGGGGCTACAACAAAAATCGGGACAGCAAAAAGTATTAAAAACAGAATATTGAGTGAGATATCGGGCCATTGATTGTGCTTGACAGCCATGATCATTCCAAAAATCTGGCAGAGGGCAAATGTGATAATCATGGGAATAACTGCCAGCGTTAAGCTATATTTGATCCGCTTGACCACTTCACTGATGACGGTCTTGTTGCTATCATTGCGCAGAGTTCCAAAATTCAATGCCAGAACCCTTGATAAATAGCGGGAAAAACGTGTTTCTAAAAGCAGTGCACGTAGCCGAGGGACTCCTTCCTTTCTGAAAGCACCCTCACCTCCCTTTGCAGCATACCAGCTCGCGAGATTTGCAATTTTGCTATTCAAAGAGTGTTCGCTATCCCAATCAGAGACTCGACTTTCAGCAAGCTGTTGATTGCTGAGCGCAATTGCTCTATTAAGCTGCTTTTGACGTGGGTTTAGGGTCGGTCCCACAAAACCCATCTGAGTTCCACCCCGAATAAAAAGATTGACTGCGATTTTTCTCTCTTCAAAAGAGAGATCGGAGTTGTTCGCCTTCTCAAAAAGGATTGGCATGATATAACGGGCTCGATCCCCCCAGCGGACACGGAGTTGATGATAGTCCTGAACACTCATCTCCTTACCATTTTTGGTCTTTGTCAACAGCTGTTCAAAGGCTGCATCCACCTTCTCACGGTTGATGGCTGGCCAATTATTCAATATAATCGGAAGTGTCAAGCCATAATGTTCGCGGAATAAGAGATGGTGATTCTCTTCCATACTCCCTTCTGAATCTGCATTCCGCGTCAAATCTCCCGTATTAGAACGATCTGCTGTATTGACTGGATCTCCCGGTACCAGATTTAAAATGATAAAATTGACCAAAACGATTGCAAAAAGAGTGAAAGGCAGAAGCAAAAAACGTCTAATCAGATAATGTTTCATGGCTGCTCGATGTAAGTGACCTCGACATTGGGCTCTGGAATATCAGCTCCTGGAATCAAATCCTGTCTCTCCCGTGGAATGAAGAGGTTTTTCAAATGAGAGCGGTAAAGCAGTCGTACTTTCGGTGTATAAAGAAAAGTGTAGGGAGCTTCATCCCTGATGATCTGATGAAACTCATGGTAGAGCTTTTTACGGTCTGCTGGGCTCTTTTCATAGTTCAGTGCTTCTATGATTTTATCGATTTGTGGATGGGCAAACCCAATAGCATTAGAGGAGCCTTTCTCTCTAGCTCCCGCGCTATGCCAGATCTGTCTTGGATCATCTGGCGGTGTTCCAAGCTTCCAACCCATGAAGATTGCATCAAATGTCTTATCATCAAATTGGCGAGACAGATCCGTAATATCTAAGCCGTAAATCTGACAGTCAATGCCGATCTCTTTGAGAGAAGTGGCGATGTATTCAGCGATCACTTTCGCAGATAGACTTTTCACAAAATAGCAGAGTCGGAAGCGGAAAGGTACTCGCTTACCATCGATGACCTTATCACGAATTCCATCACCGTTGAGATCAACCCAACCCTCTTGTTCAAGAATCCGTTTTGACTCTAAAGGATTGTAAGGCCAATCAGATACCCTAGGATCATAGGAAGGTGAGAAACAAAAGAAAGGCCCTGTAATCGCTACAGCCATCTGATTTAGGTTTTGATCGATGATGCGCTTACGATCAATAGCCATTGTGATAGCTTGACGTACACGGGCATTTTCAAAGTAGTCAGTGGCCATGTTCCATCCGAGATAATAAAAACAACGGTCTACATAGTCGATGGATTCAATGCCGAGACCATCAGCTAGTTGCTGTTTGTATTCAGGACTTTTCAGAAAGCTCTCCATTTCGAGTAGTTGATTTGGAGAGAGATGGCAAATATCAAGATTCCCCGCTTTAAAATCTTGCCATACAGCATCAAAACTCTCTTTGAACGAGTAGTGTACAGCTTCAACAAGGACAGCATAAGGGTTGTAATGGTCAGGATTACGCCGGAATTTAATGCCTTCTTCGTTCATGCCATCGAAAATGAA
>CAZXQV010000060.1:0-6558 GCA_964643195.1 uncultured bacterium
GTATGCGATATGACGGTTATTTATGGAAGGGGTGCTCCACTTTCAATTACACCCTATTTGATCCAAGCAATGTATTAGTACCAGCGCTTTACCAGCTTGCTCAGCTTTATGATATTCATACTGATGAGAGTTATGTTCAATTATGGGAGCATACAAGCCGCTTTTTATTGAATAGAAGCGAGTATACACCTGAACCTCCAAAGGATTGGTCTCAAGACATTAAGATTTCTTGCGACTGTGAAGATTGCCGCGCTTTACAAACTTTTCTCTCTGAGCCAGCTAGCCAATTGGGTCGTTTTCGTATAGCAAAAGAACGTCGCCAACATCTTCACCAAATCATTGAAAAATATAATATGGATATTATCCATATTACTGAACATAAAGGTTCCCCACATACGCTTGTGTGTACTAAAACCCGGAAAACTTATGAAGCTCGTTGCGCGCAATATAAAAAGGATATCCTATGCATGGAGACTCTCTTGCCTTTATTACCCAAAGAACTTAGTGCGATTGCTGAATTGCGAAACCGGTTAATTGCTGCCATTGCTCGAGCAAACAAATAAAAAGTGAGTAAATAGTTTTTAATTGACGACAACTGCAGATTTGGACCGTAGAATCGCTAAGAAAGTATTCCTCGCTTCATCAAGGCTTTGCTCTCAGTTTGATCGATGAAAGTCCTCCATCGACAGCAATTACATCTGCTGTTATAAAACCACTTTCATCCGATAAAAGCCAAATAATCGCAGCAGCTACATCTTCTGGCTCTCCGATACGTCCAAGTGGATGAAAGGCAGTAGATGCTTTAAGCGCTATCTCATTACTGGTAATTCCTTCAGTCAGCGGTGTTCTTGTAAGGCCGGGCGCCACCGCATTGATGCGAATCCCTTTACTCGCATAAGAAGCCGCCGCAGAGCGCATCAGACCAACTACAGCTGCTTTCGCAGCCGCAATCGCCTCATGACTTGTAAGCCCTATAAGCCCGGCAGTGGAGGATGAGAGAACAATCGAGCCCTTTTTCATAACCATGATAGCATGTTTCAGTATACAAAACGATGAGGTCGTGTTGGCTTTCATCACCTCCTCAAACTCTTTTTGTGTTGTGAGATGTAGAGGTTTAAGAAAAAACGATCCTACAAGGCAGACAACCCCATCAAGATGTCCTTCTTTATCTACAATCTTTTTAAAAGCTTCAGCAACAAGATTTTCATCAGTAGCATCTACCACCATATAGGGTTGAGAAACTTCCTTCGAAAAGCGTTCTAACTTCTCTTCATTTCTACCCAACAAGTAAACAGTGCTGCCCGTTTTTGAAAGCCCCTTTGTCACAACAGAACCAATTCCACCTGTTGCTCCAAAAATCGCATAGACCTTTTCCATATTCCCTCAACACTTTTTCTGTTATAGCCGATTCAGTTTGAATGGATCATTTTGACCTGTGTGAAAGCCTCAGAGACTTCTTGGGTAAACTGTGCCATACTTCTATAGCTGAATCATTTGAAAAGTGCAGCTTTAGATTGCGCGAAACCCCCGCGATTGACCGCTCTTAAGTCGGTCAATATTTTTAATATTAAACGACTTAAGAGTAATCGCCCTCAGGGCTTTGACGCAAGCAAAATGAATCGACTATCAACCTATTGCTAGATAAAATATAACCAATTCAGTTGAAAAGTGCTGATTTGGATTTGCTCAAATCTGCAGTTTTCAACTGAATTGGCTAAAGAAATGGACCAAATATTGCGAATTTCCTCGCCTGCTCTATACTGATCCTGAATTAAGCTTTCCAACGACGTTGAATGGCTTTCCATTGAAAAATTTGATAAAATGCTGCTAAACCCACAAGAATATAAACCATCCTTTGAATGACAGGAAGACTGCCAAAGAGAAATTTAACTAGATCGAAATCTAACACTCCTACAAGAAACCAATTAAGACCTCCAATAACCAACAAAAGCGCAACTATAACATCCAGTACTTTCATATTTTCTCCGTTTTAAGCGTTGTACATATTCAGGGTTAGCTCGAAATCACCGCTTGATTTTCTGAACCAAAGAAGCCCTTTCAAAAATCATTAACTATAAAAATTTATTCTAATAAACTAGGCGATAAAAAGTGAAGGAAAGATTTTGAAGCAAATTTATCTGTTTGTTTATCAAGTGCTTAGCTAATTCATTTTATAGCTGATTTAGCCAAGCTTCCAACAGCTTGCTTCATTATATTTATTTAATTCAGAGGAATGTATTTTCAAAAACATCGGTTAAAGTTTAAATTGTGTTTCGTTTATAGCCAAAGGTCAGATGAAACAAAAACAGTTTTCGATTGCGTTCGTTGTTTTTATCCTCATTTGCTTGATTGTCCAAATTGTAGGCAGTTTCTGGACAAAGGAAACTGTCTCGACATGGTATCCTGCACTAAACAAGCCTTCATGGACGCCCCCTGATTGGGTATTCGGCCCTGTCTGGTCTTCTCTTTACATGATGATAGCTGTTTCGGGCTGGTTAATCTACCGCGCCAAATATTCGCATCAACGAACGGTTGCTTTAATCTTCTATGGAAGTCAGCTCGCTTTCAACTTTATCTGGTCATTTCTCTTTTTCTCCTTACGCAGTCCTATCTTAGGGTTGATCGATATTGTTGTGCTTTGCATATTAATCGGCTTAACAATGATTTGGGCTTGGCGGGTGCGTCCCTTGGCAACTCTTCTTCTGATTCCCTACTTACTTTGGGTCCTATATGCTACATCGCTAAACGCCGGAATCTGGCTACTGAATGATGGGAGCATAGTCAGGACATGACAGATATGACGCTCATATTTCCAGACCAATTATTTTTGCACCACCCCAGTGTAACTACAAAACGCCCCATTTATCTTGTTGAAGAGTTTCTCTTTTATAAAGTTCAGCCATTTCACAAACAAAGATTGGTGCTCTTACGCTCTGCGATGCGTAGCTACGCTGAAATGCTTCTGAAGAAAAAACATGAGGTCATTTATATCCCCTCAAAAGATCTCACATACCGGGGAAGTTTATTCGATATCCTAGGGGAACAACGCATTAAAAATATTTACATCGCTGAATTTGCTGATGAATGGCTCTCTCAAGATTTAACGATAGCTGCTGAAAAATATGGATGGAACATCCATTTCTGTCCTTCACCAGGTTTTATCTCTTCCAATCAAGATTTGGAGAATTTTTTCCTCGGGAAAGAGCATTATTCTATGGCACAGTTTTATGCTTACCAACGCAAGAGTCGGGATATCTTGATGAAAGGAAAAGGTCCTGTTGGAGGCAAATATAGCTTCGACAGCGACAACAGAAAAAAAATGCCAAAGGGGCTTACTCTTCCCTCTACTTATTTTCCTCGCAAAAACAAAGATACGGAACAAGTGATCGCTGAAGTGGAAAGCGAATTTCCTGATGCGATCGGCGAAGCAGATCCTTTTTTATATCCAACGACCCATAAACAAGCTCATCAAGCACTTCAGCTCTTTTTAGACGAAAAAATCGCTCTCTTTGGTGACTATCAGGATGCTATAAAACAAGAAAATTCTTTTCTTTTTCATAGTGTCTTATCTCCAATTCTCAATATAGGCCTTTTAACCCCCCAGGAAGTCATCGAAGCTTCGATCAAACACGCCGAAAAACATCATGTCCCATTAAATTGCCTTGAGGGATTTTTGCGACAAATCATGGGTTGGAGGGAATTTGTCAGGGCATCATATCTACTCAAGGGATCTTCTCAACGCTCAATGAATTTTTTTCATCACAAGAACAAGATTCCTAAAAGTTTTTGGGAGGGCACGGTAGGCATTTTACCTATCGATACAACTATCAAAAGAACTTTGATCACTGGCTACTCGAATCATATTGAGCGTCTGATGGTGCTAGGGAATTTTTTATTGCTTACAGAAACTTCACCTCTAGAAATTTATAAATGGTTTATGGCCAATTTTGTAGATGCATATGATTGGGTGATGGTACCCAATGTGTATGGGATGAGTCAGTATGCTGATGGAGGATGCATTGTTACTAAACCCTATATTTCATCCTCGAATTATATTTTAAAAATGAGCGATTACCCGAAGGGAGAGTGGACAGAAATATGGGATGGTCTTTTTTGGCGTTTCCTTCAAAAACATCGTTCTCTATTTTCCTCTAACAATCGCACCTTAAATTTGATCCACCTTCTAAAGAAAAACGAAAATAACATTCTGAAAAAAGTGCGAAAGGCGGAATCTTGGCTTAAAGATTATAAATCAGGAGAATCGTATAAATTGTGATCAAGTTATATTTTCTCTTTTTCCTTGTACTTGCTGGATGTGTAACACACGAGAAGCGCACATACGTCACGCGTCATGTTTATGAACGCCCGCAGCAAAATTGCTACCCCCATGTTTCTGGCGATGTCTTCCGTCATTTTGCAGACCATATCGTCGATGACACAAGAGTGCCCTTTGATGCGAAATCTGTGAAAGAAGGAGATGTGATCTTTTTAAAGACAAAATACTTGCGGCAATTTCTCAAATATATGCATCCCAAAATTCCTGAGCGCTATATTTTGATCACAGGCAATGGCGATGAGGATGTTCCCGGAAATTTCGCCCATCTGTTAGAAGATAAAAAACTGATACGTTGGTTTGCGATGAATACGACAATAGAGCATCCCAAGTTGATTCCCATTCCAATCGGGGGTGGTAGTCTCTCTCAATCGGGCAAGGAAGCATACATACGGGAATTGATGCTCAATCCTGCTGAAAAAGAGACACTGCTCTACATCAATTTCAAACCAGATAACCACCCTGAAAGAGCTCGCGCTCTGAATTATTTTGCAGACAAGAGTTTTTGCTCGATCGACAAACCTTGTAGCTCCCAGGAATTTTTAGAACGAGTGAGTCGAGCAAAATATGTCCTCTGCCCTCAAGGCAATGGTTTGGATACACACCGTGTTTGGGAAACACTCCTGTTAGGATCGATTCCCATTCTCAAGCATAATGAACTCGATCCACTCTACAGCGATCTGCCGATCCTCTTTGTGAATGATTGGTCAGAAGTGTCAGAAGAGCTTTTGCAAAGGCGTTATGCTGAATTAAAAAATGGATCTTATAATTTTGAAAAACTGATGGCTGACTATTGGCTCAAATTAATAAACCCTGAAAAATGGAACGTCGAAAAGTTAAAAGCCCGTTCCTACTTGGATTCTGTATTGCCAAAGCATAGCGCTTAACTCGACTTTGTACAAAAAGGAAACGCAAGCACATAGATAATGGTGCAAATGCCTAACCCCCATTTGAGCATTTTAGGTTGCAGAGCTGATGCCTTTGGTTCAGACCTACGATATTGCGGATTCGCTACAATACTTCAAAAAGAATTTCATTTCTTCTTAGAGGGGGAAGTGTCCAGGGAGCATTATAGAACGCTAAAATAGCTCTCTCATCGAGAAGCCATTTATGAGAAGCAGCAAATTCTCGTAATTCCTCCGTATACTTTTCGAGTTTTTCTTCGCTAGGAATTCCTGAAAACCTGATGGCTGCGATTTTTTTTTGTGCAATCGAAAAGAGTTGAACCCGTTGATTATTGGGTTGAGGAAGGTCGTTTAAATCGGAAGTTTGGGTCAACATGAATCGAATTTTCCAACCATCCTTGATTTTTTGCTGTGTGACAGGAATCGACATGGGCAATTTTGCAGAGACTTTATTGTTCCCAAATATGTAATCGGCTAAGACTCTAAATCCGGATCGAATCGCTTCTTGTCTCCCACCTTCGCATTCAATCTCTGCGACGAGAAAGGGCTCCTACAATCTAAGCTCTATTTTTTCATAGTGATGTAAAACTTCATATTTTGGTTCTTTGCTCATAAAAATAATTTCGAATCCTCAAAAGTATTTGTCAACATAGTCAATTCCGTTTGGACCTTTCAATCACAGCTCTTTTCTGATCACCACTTGTCAAATCAATGATCCGTAGAATCAGACATTAAGCGTTTTAACATGGTGCGGAATATCCAGTAATGAAAGGGATAGAGCGAGTACCAGTAGAAGATACCACGCAAGCCATGAGGCAAAAAGCTGGCAGTGACTGTAAATAGTGTATCACTCTCTTTCGGCTCTAACTTAAAATCCAACACAGCCTTTCCCGGCAGCTTCATCTCCGCTACAAGCTGTAGTCTGCGATGCTCTTCGATTTTTGAAACCCGCCAAAAGTCGACAGCATCACCGAGATGAAGAAGATCGACGTTCCGCCTTCCACGGCGTAGTCCCACCCCGCCAACCAACTTATCGATGAAGCCGCGAAAAGCCCATGGCCACTGGGGCGAATACCACCCTCTTTGCCCTCCTATTTTGAGCAGATTCTCCCACACTTTTTCAGGACTCTTTTCAACAACTTTGCTGATTTTTTCTTGGAAAAGCGTCCCCCCAGCCCACTTTGGATCATCTTCCTCTACCCACTCAGCTGGTGGAATTTTCCCTGCATCGATCCAAGATGTTTCCACCCGGTTATCGGCAAGCCTCTCTAATGCACGTTCGATCGATTCGCGGATGGTGAGCAATGTCTGTGGGATGAT
>CAZXQV010000060.1:6568-6856 GCA_964643195.1 uncultured bacterium
TCCTTGATGCGATTCTCTTCACAAATCACTGTACTAGAAAGCCCCTCGGCAAGAGGACGACCAATCGCTGCTGGCAGAGGTGTCACAAGAGCAATCCAATGAGAGCTAAGCCAGGGAGTGAGGACACGGAGCCTCAGCAATTTCCGTCTTGGCAGATCCGCCACTGCAGCATATGTGTGCATCAACTGCTCGTAAGTCATATTTTCTGGGCCTCCAATATCATATTGCCCTCGCATCTCTTCATGATTGAGGACTTCGACCAAATACTCCAAAACATTGACTACAGCA
>CAZXQV010000061.1:0-6841 GCA_964643195.1 uncultured bacterium
GGGGTTTGTGCCGGCAGTGCGTTTGGTGCAAAACCCTCTGGTATTGATAGTAACTATAGATGAGCCGGCCCCCATTTTTGTAGCAGGGGGGGTTAAGAATTATCAGGGAGGTTACTGTGCCGCTCCGGTCTTTCGTGAGATCATGCGCCGTACCTTAGATTATTTAGGTATTCCACCTGATGATCCTTTTGGTTATCCTGCCAAGGATCCGCGGAGTGATCCTACAAAGGCTGATTGGATGGTGGAAGTAGAAGCATTGAAAGCGCAATACAGCGCATGGAATAGTCGATGAAACTAAAGAAATTGATTGAGAATTTGCCTATAAATATTTTTCGTGGGTCGAAAGAAGTGGAGGTTACCTCTCTCTGTTCTCATTCCAAATATTTAGCACCTGGCAGTCTGTTTATTGCGAAAGTAGGTACGCATGCTGATGGTTGTCAGTATATCAATGAAGCGATAGCCTCTGGGGCAGCGGCTATTCTCACAGACCTTCCCAATCCTTCGTTGAAAATCACTCAATTGATAGCAAAAGATGTACGTCAAGCTGAAGCGCTTCTCGCTGCCCGTTTTTATGATAACCCTTCTTCTGAGCTCTTCATGGTAGGGATCACAGGGACCAATGGAAAGACCACTACTTCCTATCTGATTCACTACCTCCTCAACTCGGGTTTGATTGGGACAATTGAATATAGATTGGGAAAGGTGCGATTGCAGGCAGAGCTCACAACTCCAGATATTATCACCAACCAAAAATTGTTGCGGGAAATGGTGAAGCAGGGCTGTCAATCTGCTGTGATGGAAGTTTCCTCACACGCTTTGTCTCAAAAAAGGACAGAAGGGATTGATTTTGATTGCGCAATCTTCACGAATCTCACACAAGATCATTTAGATTATCACCATACGATCGCAGAATATGCAGCGAGTAAATCCCTCCTATTTAAGGGGTTAAAAAAAGAGGCGACAGCAGTTATTCCTTATGGTGAAAAAAGAATGATTGGAGAATGCCAGGCTAAGATTTTGAGCTATGGGATTGGTCAAGGGGATCTTGCAGCTACAGATCTGCGCCTAGCGTTTGATCATACTACATTCAAAGTCGATGGAAAAGGGTATAAGATGCCGCTTGTTGGGCGCTTCAATGTCTTGAATGCATTGGCGGCTCTTGCTGCATGCAAGGTGTATGGCAAGGAGGATTGTGATCTGGAGCATTTTCCTCCTGTGCCAGGTCGATTGGAGCGTGTTAAAGATAATGTCTTTGTCGATTTTGCGCATACACCAGATGCTCTTGAAAATGTATTGCAAGCTCTTAGAGAATTTGGACAAGCTCGTATCTTGACAGTTTTTGGTGCGGGAGGGGATCGCGACCGTGGCAAGCGCCCCAAGATGGGTGCGGTGGCTGCCAAATATTCTGACATCGTGATCTTGACATCAGATAATCCGCGTAGTGAGGATCCTGAGAAGATTTGTGCTGAGATTGCTGTTGGGGCACCTTCTGCTTTGATCGAAATAGACCGTAGAAAGGCGATTGAGAGGGCGATTGGTTTGGCGGATCGTGATGATCTCGTTTTAATTGCTGGAAAGGGACATGAGAGTTATCAAATTTTTGCCCATAAGACGATTGCATTTGATGATCGGAAAGTGGTTATGGAAATACTTTGTGGGGTAGGATGCTGTTAGTAAATGTGGGCTATTGTCATAAATCCTATTTGTCGATTTGTTTCGGTATTTTACTCATGTTTGGTCTAGCATCATGCGTGCGCCAAATGCCTTCAGAGGTTACCATGTTTCGAGCAAAGCCTTTCAAAGCAGATCTCCCTGCAGCACCGATTCCGATGAAAAAAGAGATGATTGTCATCGATGCAGGGCACGGTGGCCATGACACAGGTTCGATGTCAAAGACGCATAACTATGTTGAAAAGCAGCTCGCATTAGATACGGCACTCTCTGTTTGTCAATATTTGGAAGAGATGGGCTATAAAACGAAGATGACACGTTATAATGATCGCTTTATACCTCTTTCAGAGCGAGCAAAAATGGCAAATGATCTCGAAGCAGATCTTTTTGTGAGTGTGCATTATAATCACTGTCCTTCTCAAGAGCCGCATGGGATTGAGATTTTTACATATAAAGAGCATGGCGCACGGTTTATCGCGTCGACAAAATTGGGCGAGCAGGTGAACAGCCATATTGTCAAGTATACAGGAATGCATAGTCGGGGTGTGAAGCAGGGGAATTTAGCTGTTGTGAGGGAAACAAAGATGCCAGCGATCTTGGTAGAGGCTGGCTTTCTTTCCAATCCGCGAGAAAGAGAGAAGGTAAAAGATCCTCAACACCAGAGAGCGATTGCTTGGGGTATCGCTAAGGGTATTGACCACTATCTAAAAAGTGTTAGTGCTGCCCCGACCAAAAAAGACCATTTTCAATGGCATCGATGATTTGATTGGCAATCTCTTCGTAAGTTCCAGTTGGATTGAATTGTGGGCATAAGATGCATTTGTCACTCCTTCCAATCTTTTTTGCAACAGTTGTGTGAAGTGCTGCACTACCAAAAACGAGGTAAAGGGTTGTTTTGGATTTATGAGGAGAATAAAAAACCCCCATTGCCTCCTTCATCTTTTGCTGGCCACTATCGGTGTCAAATGCAACACAGGGAGCAGTGCCAAGTTCTTTTTCTCCAAATTTAGGGACAGGCTCCATTCCAATTGCCTTGAAAAAGTCAGGCTTAGGAGGTGTACAGCGTGCTTCATAAAATACTTGTCCAGGATTAAATCCAGTATGCATGCCATGAGGTGAAAGAAGTTCCATCTTAGGATAAGCATATCTGAAGACCGCATAGGCAACTTGCGAAGCATCTTCGCCAGTTGCGCAGATGCAAGCGATGCGATGTTTATTAGGATCAAAACGCTTGCCATGAACCGTTGTCGCTGCACGGGTGGCTCTCAAACGGATGCGTTCAGATCCTTGAGCAGTTTCTGGCTGCTTTTCCAGTGACGCTGAAGAAGGGGTTCTGCCATCTTCGCTCCCCAAATGTGGATCATCGCTTGACGCTGGAGAAGGAGCACTTGACGCCCTATGATTAGCTTCTAGCCTAGGCGGCGGTTGGCTGCTACCTTCTGCCTCCCCCATGGCCAGCGAACTTTTTTTTCTCTGAATCGAAGCTTCCATTTTGGGTGGCTCTTCTTTCTCTTTCTTGCAGCAGTTGACCAATACAAGAGTTAAGAGGGCTACACCTGCAAGAGCAACCCCAGGTGCAAAGAAATAGACACTATTGGTATGAAAATAGTGAGCAGCCATCTGAGCCAAGATTGCCAGAGCCAAACCCGCAATAACAGAGATTACCCCAGCCACATTAGCGACGGTTTGCCCCCGATCTGATAGTGAAATACAGCCTGGTATATGATTCATAGACATAGAGTTTCAGTATGTCATAAATTGATTAAAAAGTCATTAAAAATTTATTTAGATTGTCTAAATCCACCACCATAGCGGAACATTCGATTGTCATGGTAATCCTCGATGTTAAAGCTCCATCGATTATTATAGAGATTTTTTAGATTTCTTTAAGTTGAAGCTAGTGCTGTTGGATCAGTTTCTTTCTGTAAAAACTAACAGCTATGAAAAATTGTCTTATTACTGTCTTATTTCAATATTAATTTGTTTTTTAGTAATGAAAATGATACAATCATGGGAAATTAGATTTATAGGATTTCCATGCAACCATTAAAATCAAGACCTCATCAAGAAAAACATCAGCCTGTTACGGGATATACTGGGCTGAGCTCGAAGCGTCTTGGGGTGATTTCTTTGCTTTGCCTAGGGGTGATTTTTGGAATTTTAGCAGGGTTAGCGCTATGGAAGGGTGGAGTGAGCTCTTTTCGGAATAAAACTCTCTGTTCTCTAGGTTGTGCAGCCGTTGGAGGGGGAGTAGTAGCTTGTGCTGCGGCAGCAATACTTGCAAAAGATAAAAAAGAAAAGAAGGCGAAAATTCAAACAACATATACGCCTACACAGCTTGCTCGTTTTCAGCAAATAATCGATGAAGATTTGTTTCAAAATAAATCTAATTATCCCCAAATACTATCTAACGAAATAATGGAATGTTATTCTTTGCTAAATGTGGAAGAAAGCAACCTTCCTCCTACTTTGAGATATAGTGGTGATTTCATAGCAAGATATTTGCAAAAGCGTCAAAATGGTCTCCTTGGATGGGCCGGTTCAACAAATGTAGACAATATGTGTGCATCAGTAAAGAAGCAATTTATCGATTATATAGCAGCTAATGGAGATGTTCATTGTACCACTATAAAGGGTGAAGATTGGCCAGCAAATTATCCTTTCCCTGATACATTTCTTGTTAAATTGACTGAGTCTGCCGGTACACTCAACATTAAATTTTCGTTGTACAGCCCGCAACTTCGATCTGCGTTGATTACTTCACTTTTAGAAAGAAACGAGATGACTAAAATAGATCCTCAGCATGTAAACCTAGAGAGTGTAGGTGATATTAAAGCGTTTACTCCAAGGTATTGCGAGAAATGCTCATTACAAGACATTACAGATGGGGATTTGCGATCTAGAATGATTGAATGGATCCTTGACAATGATCAATCTCCTGATAGGCATACATACAGCCAATACATTCCTTTCGATCTGTGGCCAGCAGAAGCGCCATTTACAGATGCTTTCTTGAGAAAAAAACTAAAAGAAATCAATTTGGAATATCCAGGCAATATTCTTTTACCTTCTCAGAATTCTTCATCTAACGATAGGGAAGTTATACGATATGGCAATGCCATGATTGCGTTTATCATCAAAAATAACAAGTTGGATCATGCTCTTCACATACCAAGAGATAGATGGCCGGAACCTAACGATGGCAATGAAGTATTTATGAGAGCTTTTCTGCCTCGAGTTGAAGAGCGTGCATGGAAAGCGATTTCAGCTGAATTAAGAGGCAAATATATTGATTTTATGGTAGCTCAAAACATAGATTTGCCCCCCTATACCGATCCTGCAGATTGGCCTCCAAATATGCCATTTACACCTAAATTTTGTAATCACCAATTAGAATTGAGGGAGAGAGCCCTCACAGATTCATCCATTCCCCTTCAATTTCCTGAAAATAGCCCTCTCAAAACAGCTCTCATCGGTCATATTGTTAGTGCGAGCGAGGGGATAAACAAGAGATGGTTCGGATTGGTAACTCCTCGTGATTTAGAAACTTTACCAGTTACAACGATTTATTCTGAAAACTTTATGAAATCATTTTTGACAAAAAATAACGATATTGAGTGGGTGAAATTACCTTTTCAATTATATACACAATTTTTTTCATATGTTGCAAATAAAGCCCCTCGATACGCAGATAAAATCATCATTTATACATCTTGGTTATTGCCTGATACCCGTCTTCCTTTAGATTTTATAGAATGCTATGTTTTTGCCCATCCCCATTTTATCACAGCAAAGGCTCTTGGTTTCTTATACCCTCAATTCGAAAGTTATTTAAGACATGAAGTAGATCAAATTGCTGAAGAAATTATATCCACTGCTTTAGAGACAAAACAAGTTGTGGGTGAGTCAGATGAAGCTGAACCGATTTATGCTATTGATCTTGAAGCAGCGAAAGCGAAAAAAATCGTGACTTTGATGGCCAAGGGTCGTGATAATTTGGCTTCAGAGCTCTTAGATAAATTAGGCAGAGACCCAGCAATTCTTGAAGGGATCAAAATAGGTGGTTATAGCGACTTAGTCGCTTCTCGATTACCAAAAGAGATTGATTATGAGTTGCCTAGTTATTTACATCAGTTATGGAGATCTGGAAGAGAATTCGCTTCATGGGTCATAAAAAGCAGTTGTTATCAACAGAAGAGCTTGTTAGATGCTTGGTATAACGCATTGGATGAACATGACAAATTTGATGCTATATTAGTGATATGTGAACGTTTAGGAGGGGAGCATACAGATCCAAAAACAGGGAAAACGATTACAAATGTACCGACTAATACTAAACGAGGAGTTATCAAGAAGTTGTATCCTGATATGGAGGCAGCAAACGTCCCTGTTGTTTTGAGAGAGATGTTTATTAAGCATTTTAAGACAAGAGGTGATCAATGGTAAGAGCGATGAGCTCCTTATAGGGGAATTATATAGCCGATTCAGACTGGGTCAGCTATATAGTAAAAAATGCAATGTCCCCGGCGCGATTCGAACGCGCGGCCTGCTGCTTAGGAGGCAGCCGCTCTATCCACCTGAGCTACGGGAACACAATAATCGAGGCGAGCGGACATGATATTCCTTCTAGACATTTCTTACAAATCTATGTTACCCTGAAGCGAAATCAGGGGAGAATTTTAATATGACACAGGCAGACGTCGGACTCATCGGCATGGCCGTTATGGGACAAAATCTTGTTTTGAATATGAACGACCACGGCTATGTGGTCGCTGTCTTTAATCGCACAGTGGATAAGGTCGATGAATTTCTGGCAGGTTCCGCTAAAGGCACTCAAGTAATTGGTTGTCATACACTTAATGAATTTGTTGCCAAGCTTAAGCGGCCTCGCAAGATCATGTTGATGGTGAAGGCGGGTGCTCCTGTTGATGAGTTTATCAATCACCTAGAGCCTCTTTTGGAAAAGGGGGACATCATTATTGATGGTGGTAATAGCCACTTTCCCGATACGACGAGACGTTGCCAGGCGCTCAAGGCTAAAGGAATTTTCTTTGTCGGTGCTGGTGTGTCTGGTGGAGAAGAGGGAGCGCGTCATGGCCCTTCGATCATGCCAGGGGGACATCCAGAAGCATGGCCACATGTCAAACCTATTTTGCAAGATATTGCTGCA
>CAZXQV010000062.1:0-6832 GCA_964643195.1 uncultured bacterium
CAATTGGCGTCTTTTTGACACGACTCTTTATTGCACATTAGAGCCTTGTGCTATGTGTGCTGGTGCGCTCTTGAATGCTCGCGTTAAACGTCTTGTATGGGGAGCTCCGGATTTGCGACAAGGAGCGAATGGAAGTTGGATCGATATATTTGTGAATAAACATTCTATGCATAATATTGAGATCAAATCTGGGGTGTTAGCTGCAGAGTCTGCGGCATTGATGCAGGAGTTTTTCGCTAAATGTCGCAAGCGGTAAAGGTGCTTTTAGATGAGCTTGTGGAGCAGCAGATGAAGAAGTTGCTAGAGGTGGGTCGTCTCTTTGTTCCAACGCTGACTGAGGAGGATGTATTGCAGCCGATGGATTATGAGAAGTTAGAATTGAATCCCCATTTTCGTCATGAAGAGGGGATTTTGGCGGGATTGCATACGGCTCGCTCAGCTCTTTTAGCGCATTTCAGAGAGATATAGCTGAATCACCCACCTTACGCACTTTTTCTCTCACCGAGAGGAATTGATGTAGCAAGATATAAGGAGCCGCAGCTACCGCGGCACGATTCTGGCAGGTTACAATCGATCAATCGCGAGGCTTTCACGCAAGCAAAATCATCAATCCAAACTGAATCCACTATAACTTCCAAATCAAGCGGCCTATGCAATAGCCAAAAAATACAGCCGCCAAATCCGCTAGAAAATATACAAATCCACCACTCAACAAATTGAAAAGCAAGGAAATCGCCAAAAGTAGCGGAACAATCCACTTCGTAGAAATTGGCAGGGCAACAAGGAGATGAAGAGTGAGTCTTGGAAAAAGCATGCTCCAGAGCATAAGCAGCGCATAAATAGGGGGGGTTACACTTGCAATCATACCCAGTCTGCTGAAGAGAAAAAAGTAGAGCGTCGCAATGAGACCCGCAAAGATGCCAGCTCCAAAATAAAAAAGTAAAAACCTGACAGTTCCATAGCGAAAAACGATCTCATTACCCGCAAACCAGAGCAAAAATAGGTTGAAAAAAAGAGAGATCAGAAACCCGATAGAAATCACGGTGCCAATTGAGTTAATGAAAAAATAACTAACTAATTGCCAAAGAAAACCCGCTTTCATCCCTACCCATGAGAGAGGAAAAAAGAAAGCAAAGCTATGGATTTTAAACAGGTCTACTAGAAAGTAAGTGATGATGGGATAGAGAAAAGAAGCGCCAGCAACCAAAGCAATGAGCGTTTTAACAAGAGAGGAAGTATTTTTATAACTAGAAAAATTCTGCATAGACCCTTTTTCCCAGGATCATGCCTTTTTCTTAAATAAATAAAAAGTGATTCAGAAGGCGTAGCCGCCCTCTGAATCACAACCAATAAGGGTTGATTATTAACGACCGCAGACTGTATTTGAAAGCTGACCAAGCTGCTGAATCATGCTAGCAGCTTGCTGCAAGTCTTGGACCACAGCATTCACGTTCGCACCGACTTCACTCTCTTTCTGCTGGACATCCAATTTCATGTTTCCAATCTGCGATTCAACAATTCCACGACGTGCATCGACGCCTTCATTAATTGTCGTTACATTCTCAATCGCTTTTTCTAAGCCGGTTGCCGATAATTTGCTATCTGGTAGCTGAGCGTAATCAGACATAGTAGCTAGTGTATTGTTAGCATTGTTCATCGCGGTGGCCTCGACAGAAATCTGGTTAGCCTGAGTCTCTGAAATCTTCTCTGTCGTTTGACGACATTGATCCAACGCTGCAATAGCCATCAGCATCCCCTCTAAATTCTCAGGAACCTTGGCAGGCATCTGCTGGGCAGAATCGTCTTTTTCGGCAGCAAGCTTATGACTATGTAATTCATCAGATAGCTTCTGGTCTTCTATAGTCTGCTGAGTTGATGTTGATATACTCATTTTTATACCCTCTATAATTTATTTAACTATTATTTCCATTCATATCGATAATGACTTGACCTTCAGACAGACGAGTTTTCAATACAAAGGATAAGACGTCTGTTGTTTGCTGCACTTCATTTGTCTCTGTGCTCGCTGTAGACATCATAACCTGTGCTTGCTGTCTCATTGTCACAAGCATATCCTCATCATTCGAGCGCTGATTATTTCGGTCTTCGTTAATCGCGTTATCTTTGGCGATTGTGGTTTTTTTAGCCCCCGCTGGTGGGATTGTATTATGGATCTGTTGAATCTGATTTTCCCAGTAGTTCTGTTCGTTAGCATTACCTGTAAGCTGTTCTGCTTGAATAACTAAGTTGCCCTGGTGGAGATTCATGCATTCAATCATAAGAAGCATAATCGCATATTCAGGGATCGCCTGTTCCTGCTTAGATGGGTCATTATCGACTGGAGCTGCATCTTGCGCTCCAGCTGTAGCTGACCCAGGGCCCGCTCCCGAACCTGCTCCCTTGAGCTTTGGCTCATGCTTATCGTGGCTGGTCCCATCTATTGCTGATAATGACATAGAATGTCCTCCTGGCTATTTGCTTTAAGAATACAACTATTATATCAAATAAAAAGTTTAATATAAACAACTTTGTTAAGAATTATTAACAATCTTATTGATTTATTTATTAATAAATTCTTAATAATTTAGATTAAAAAGAGACCGGAATTTTTTCCGGTCTCACATTTAGACTTGTCTTTTCTGTAGGGCGGCAAACATCAGCTGTTGGAAGAGTATTAAGATTCCAAGTCCTTGCTGCTGTTCTTGCTGAATTGAGTTTGAGTCGGAATTCAACTGAGTCAATGGATTTTGGGCTGTTATCTGAGCTTGACCAAACGCACCAGCGATTGCCTCTTTTTCAGCATTTTGTTGCTTGAGCTCTACCTGGCACCGTGCCGCTGTAGCCTTGTAGTCCTGATGGTATGACTTATGTTTAGTCGTACTCCAGTAACCCCCGGCTCCATCGACTCCTGGGTGGCCTTTACGTGTTACCCAGGTGTGCCACCAATCATGTTCAAAGACTAGATTAAGCGTATTAAGAGCTCGTTCCTTTGCGTCAAGATATTCCATTTCAGCAGATTGCTGAGAGACAGCTTTAGCATCTACGCTAGTTGTTTGAATGCTAGTATTTACAGTTTCTTGCAGTAATATAGCGCAGATAATCAATATATTATCATTCTTACTAAATTTTGGACTTTGAGCTGGGGCGCCTTGAGTAGCAGCAGCTGCTCCAATGCCGGCTCCTGCAGGCTTTGGCCCTTGATCATCTCGGTTCGTTGAATCGATAGCTGATAATGACATATAATGTCCTCCATAAATTAAATATGAAATTATTATATCAAATTAAATATTTAAATTCAATTGTTTTATGAAGATTCGTTAATAAACTTAACAAAGTCTTAATTTTCGAGGTAAATGAAGCTGTCTTTTATCTGGGATCCATTTTGAACCCCTACTCAATAGGACCTACGGCACTAGTTGATATTTGTTGTTTTGACAAATATTTTTTCTTGAACTATGAATTGGAAAGAATCAAACAATAGGCCTCAATGTCTTCTGAAAAAATTAAAAAAGAGCCCGCGTGCAAGATTCTCATTACGTGCGATGAGCCTGCTGCTGATGGTAAAATGAGCGTTGAAATGACTTATGAGGGTGACCCAAGTTTGGCCTCTTACTTACTGGAGCGAGCGCAATCTTTCATCGAGTACGATGAAGATTGATTTTCATTGACAGAGAGGAAGGGGAATGCGATTCTTATACTCACATAACTTGAAAATTAGGTTTTGGCATCCATCCGAATCTGCCCTTGTAAGTTGTTTGGATAAAATGCTCTGATAAATGTAGATGAGATCATGGAAAAAGCAACTTTTCTCTCTCGTGTTGTACCAGGTTCCTTTGTAGGACAGGTTGTTCTTTTCTCGCTTCTTCCCGCATTCCTTTTGCTTGCCACTTCATGGGTGGTTCTTTTGCAACCATCACCTCTTGCGCCCTATCTTTGTGGTCTTCTGCTCTTTGGATCTGTCATGGGGTCCAAATATGGCAAGAAGGGATTGATGATTTCTGAAGCTGCCCTGATCGCAGCTTTTTTCTTTAAACACTCAGGTTTCACTTTTTATGAAATTGCCCTTTCTATCGCGATTGGTGTCGATTTTCTCATCACCTACTTAGCTGTAGGAGAAGTGAGAGCAACACTCTCTACGCTTCTTGTTGAGTCTAAAAACTCGATGAGTCAATACGTTGCAAAAAACCAAGAGTTTTTGGAAAGTAGCGAAAGCTGGACTAAGCTGCAGCAGACTCTTGAAGAAGAGATCGCCAAGTGGAAGGAAGAGGCTGAGCAGCGTAAAATTGATTTGGTAGCAACCAATCAGAAGATGCAGCTTGTCCAGTCCGAAATCGAGATGTTGATTGTCCAAAAAGAGTCAATCCTTCAAGAGGCCTACTCAGCTCGAAAGGAAGCTAAAGAGGAGCTCTCTGTTTTAAAGATGCAAATGGCTGATCTCGAACGGGCAAAAGAAGAGGTTCATAAAAAATTAGAAACGGTTGCCAATCTCGAAGAGTTGTCTGAGCTTCAAGAGATTGAGTTTAAATCACGCATCGCTGCAGTTGAAGAGCAGTTGCAGATTCGTGTTGCAAGACTTGAGAAAGAGCATGAAGCGCAGTTGGCCATTGCAATGGAGTTGAAACGCAGCCAGATTGAATCGCTTGAAGCTGAGCTTTCGAATTATAAGCATCGGCTTGCAGAGCTTGAGGCAAAGGGCCTGGAAGAGGAGCAGCAAGCGATCAAGAAGAGTCAGCGACGGGTGACTGATCTTGAATCTGAGCTTGCTACTTACAAAAGCCGTCTTGTGGAATTGGAAGAGAGAAAGCAGGAGAATGTGCATCTTCAATCTGAGCTTGCTACTTACAAAAGCCGTCTTGTGGAATTGGAAGAGAGAAAGCAGGAGAATGCGCATCTTCAATCTGAGCTTGCTACTTACAAAAGCCGTTTTGTGGAATTGGAAGAGAGAAATCAGGAGAATGCGCATCTTCAATCTGAGCTTGCTACTTACAAAAGCCGTCTTGCAGAACCTGGAAATATGCTTGAAAAGAGCCGTGAATATGCCGAGCTTGAAGGACTCTATAAGCAACTGCGTAATCAGTTTGAAGAAAAATCTAACGCTCTGAGAGAGGCGCGCCGTGAGCTCTTCCAAACAGAAACAAAGTTCCAGGCTTTAGAGCTTGAAAAAAAGATGACAACTTTGACTAATGATCACGAAGAAGCTTTAAGACTGGAAAGAGAGTTATCGGCAGCTGCTACAGAATGCCAAGCGCTGGAAGAAGAGGTTATCGCTCTGGAAGCGTTAGTATCTCATATCCTGTCTCAGTGATTAGAACAGTATGTTCTACTTGCGCTGAAGCCTTTCGATCGGCTGTATAGACAATCCATCCCGATTCTTCGTCGAGTTCACCTTCTGGAACACCCGCATTAATCATCGGTTCGATCGTAAAGGTCATCCCTGGAGCCAGCGGAATTTTTACTGTATTCCGGTTATGAGGAATTTGAGGTGCTTCATGGAAGTGGACACCCACACCATGACCCACAAATTGATAGACCACAGAGCAGCCTTGTGACTCCGCATAATTCGTGATCGTTTCACCAATTGCATTCACCATCAATCCCGGTTTCAGAATAGCAATCGAACGCATCAATGCTTCTTTTGCTACCTCGCATACAAGCTGCCTCTCTTTCGTAGTTGTCCCAATGATCACCATCGCGCTGCAGTCACCGATGTAGCCATTGAGAATCGAAGCGACATCGATATTCACAATATCCCCTTCTTTCAGCGGAGCATCATCGGGGATTCCGTGACATATTACCTCGTTGAGCGAAGTGCAGATACCTTTTGGGAAAGGAGGATCGCCATAGCCCAGAGCTGCAGGTCGTGCACCTGCTGCCTTGTGCAAGGAGTCAGAAAGAGCGTTCAATTCATTAGTGGTAACACCAGCTTTAGCTTTATTGCAAAGCTTATCGAGGACAGTTGCTGCAAAAATAGAGGCGCGTCTGATACCCGCGATCTGCTCTTGATTTTTCAGAAGGATGCGGTACTGCTTGAAATAGCGCTCCGCCTCCACATTCATCGCTAAAGCAGGATTTTCTTGAGGAAAGTGACACTTCTTCCATTTTTTACCACTACCACACCAGCAACTATCATTTCTTCCAATCATGATGTGTAAAAAACCTTCTTAAGGCTAAGGCCATGAGGTGGAGCTGTCACTCCAGCTTCCACACGCTCCCGAGAATTGATGATTGCAGCAACGCTATCAAGTTTGCCTCGCCCTACATGCACCAAGGTTCCAACGACTGTGCGTGCCATCTTGTAGAGAAAGCTATCACCCTTTAATACAAATAGAAGCGTCTCAGCCTTTTTGAAAATACGCACTTCATCCAGTTTGCGCATTGCATCTGGATAGCTAACCTTCGTGGAAAAAGCTGAAAAATCATGTACCCCTTCCATCTCAGTCGCTGCTTTCCGCATTTTTCCAAGATCTAGTTTTTGCGGGACATGCCAAGAAAAAAACCTTCTCACAGGCTGTTGAACAGGACCCAGGCAAATCTGGTAATGATACTCTTTACCGATAGCATCTAAAGTGGGATGAAAGCTGTCTTCTTTCACTTCTACACGACAAACACGGATTTCTTTTGGAAGCAAACCATTCAGGCTCATCAAAAGAGAATCAATTTTTTTTTCTGTAAAGAAATTCACTACCTGTCCTTCTGCGTGCACGCCGCGGTCTGTACGACTCGCCGCTTGCAAAACGACAGGATGCTGCAAAATAGTTTCCAAAGCACTTTGAAGATGCTCCTCTACAGATGGGCCCGATTCCGTTCGCTGCCATCCAAAAAAAGGAGTCCC
>CAZXQV010000063.1:0-6598 GCA_964643195.1 uncultured bacterium
CGGGATTCCAACGAATAAAGAGCTCTTCATCCCCTTCTTTTTCAAATACCGCTAGATGACCCTGATTAAGGGTTGGTGATGGAGCATCCAATTTCAGCCAATAATAACGGTTATTGAATTTGGCCTCTGTCTTTATATTAAGCTCCAACGGATCGTAAGAAAGCGTAAACGAACGCAGATCAAGCTTCTGACCGAAAAGAGTATAACAGCCATCATTCAGCGAAAGTGTAATCCAAACACTTTCTGGGAAAAGTTCAATATTCATGCGTCCAGCTAGCTGTTCACTATCTTTCAGGTTGATCAAATGGGTCTCTAATTTGTTCTGAATTTTACCTGGAAAAAGCTGCGAAGCCAGACGGACCGTATCTTCAAAGTGGCTGGCTGGAATCGAAAAATCAATACCGTCAAAATGCAACTTGCCTTCACCCGGTAGGTAGTGAAAAGCTCCCAATTTATACCGCGCTTCCCCCACCTCTGCCTCTAAGCCCTGAATCGAAATTCCCTCTTTCAACGAGAGCCTACAGCATAGATTTTCTCCATCACCAAAGTGAATTCCTCCAAACTCGAGATTTTGAAATGACGTCACCACTTCTCCATGCAAATCTCCATCATAGACGAGTTTGCCCCTCCCCTCAAAAATCCCTTTTGGATTCCAGCGATGCGGGCTTTCAGGAAAAAGGGAAGCGAGATCAAAAGCCACGTTCTCAATTTTAAAGAGGTTAGCATCAAACTCACCCGACAGCTTGAGTCGATTGCTTTTGTTTTTAAGAATCAAGTGATTGACTCTCATTCCATCAATATCAAGTTTTCCTTGCCAATCTTTAAAACGAAAACTATGAAGGACAAAGCGATCCTTTTCCCATAACCCAGAAGATTCAATCATACCTGTTGTATGGACGATGCCATCGACAACACTCCCTTCAAAATCAGTCATTTTCAAATACCACTCACTAGGTGAGAATGAGAATGTCGCAAATTGCAGAGGATAGTTCTTTCTATTATAGATGGCTGCGAGCTTTCCTTCAGAAAATGTAGTGAGCCTCTTTTTCCTGTCGTAATTGAATTGGAAGTGGGCATTCTCTAGATCCACGCCGAAAAATTGTGTACTTGCAAGGCAGTTGGCCGAAAAAGTCAAATCTTCTAGGAAGCTATTCTTATAATGGAGATGAAACCCCTCCTTATTTGTGGTAAAATAACCCACTAGATTTTGGGTAAGAGGAAGTTTATAGAAATGCTCGCATAGTTCAATTGCATCTTCTAGCGCACCTTCACAATTAGAAAGATTCAGAAGAATATCAATACCCAAGCCGAGCAAACATTCTTGAGTCTTCCGGGGGCAATCTGCAAAACGATTGATTCCAATCTGCGCTTCTCCCTGGAGCTTAAGCGATTTGTGCATTGTTTCGATCTCCGTCAAATGGATACGATTGTTTTGGATGTGTGCTAATGCTGAAAATGGTTCAAAAACAACCTCTTTCCTTTTGAGTGTATACTGAGCTCTATGAATGGGTAGGAGTCCTTCGTGATCGCCCGTTTTCAAATCTATATAATGAACAGCGACACTGTTGCCGGAGATCTCTTCGCTGATCCGATCGATCTTTAAATCAAAAGGAGCGGCTTCAAGATGACACGTTTCTCCCTCGTAGAAAATGATTACATAGCGCTCATCAAACGTACCTTCGAAATTGGCAACACCTTTCAACTTGACCTCTTCATCAGGGAGAACAAATGGTGAGAAAAACTTTTCTAAAGGAAAACCTTCCCCTTGAAACCATCCAATCTTTTTAGAAGAAAGACAGAATTGCTCTTTCAATTTGTCTGCAAAGGTACCGATTGGTGGAACACCCAAATCATGAGATAAATTGCCCGCTTGGGATCCAAAGTTACAACCAAAATTCAGCTGATACTGCTCAGCCACTTTAAGATTGCCCTCCAGTTTCAAACCTTCTTTACAGCGTTTGATTTTTGCATCGACAGCAAAATGGTCATTTGGGAAACCTCGCGCAAATCCAGAACGCAATCTTTCTGGGACAAAGGGCAGCATTTCTGCAGAATTACATTGAAAAGCGAGCGTCATAAGCGTCTCACGCGAATGCCAATCGAGGTCAATCTCTCCCTTCATGCCAAAAAAAGTGCCCCGCAAAAAGGAGCTCTCAACTTTGCCATTTTTTACAGATACCATGGAATGAAGCTGTGAAAAATCCCAGATATTATCCCAAAAATTCACCTCCGTTGGCAGCAGAGCCAGCTTTCCTCCAATCAAACTAAATGTGCCATCCCAAGTGTCTACTTTGAGCGATGAACTCATATCAAGATCAAAATCGATATGCAATTTTTCCCATTCGCCAGAAAGTGAGAGAATACTATTTTCAGCTTTGATCTGAGTCGCATCAATTTTCCCCTCTAAATTGTAGATTTGACCCTGCACAAAGCTCACAAGAAATTCACCTTTCAATGCGCCACCAATCACATCCCAATCAGCGAAAGGCTCCGGAAGCTGCCAGATCGAACCCACAATTTTATAGAGATCACTCAAATTATGTCCGGCAAGATCGGAACTCAAGGTCAGCTGCTTCTGTTCACGAACAATATTGAGTATGAGATCGACATCTGCCAATTTTAATCTAGCTCCAGGAACTGCCAGATCAAAGTTAAAATGAAATAATTTCCACCTCTTGCGACCTAAACAAATAGGTTTTAACTCTTTTTGAGCAAGCTCTAATTCCTCGATAACAATCTGTCCGCCAAGTTCTCTTGTTCGAAAAGAAAATGTGGGTTTCCAAGTGGCTCGCCCAAAAGATCCTTCTAGGCGACCCTCTAATTTTCCATGAGAAAGTTGTAGAGCGCCTTCTTGCCATTCAAGAGACTCGAAACTCAAGGCAGATCCGAACTTTTTTTGCAGAAAAACTCTGCTCCCCCAGTCGACACTTTTCAAAAAAATCTCCTTTGAAAAGAGCCCTGCAAGCACCAAGATACCCAGAAGTAAGACTTTCCAAATGTAATACCGCATCATTGCATGTATAGCACTTTCACCTTTGCAAGATGACTAAAATCTGCTATTGTCTTGTTGAAAATGCTCAGACGCTTTTTAGACTTTCAACTTGGATTGGCTGAAAAGGGCAAATCACTCTACAAGATTCGCCCGCTGATTTCTGCTATCGATGCTTTTTGCTATGAGCCATCTCTCAATACCAAGTACCGCCCCTTTCTACGCGATGCAGTCGATCTGAAGCGCTGGATGGTTCTTGTTGTCATCGCTTTACTTCCTACAATCTTGATGGCAATTTGGAATTCTGGCGTCCAAGAGTTGGTCTATTCTAGTAGCAATTACAAATTCATGGAGGCCTACCTCCAAGCTTCTACCTCTTTCTCAGGATATTTTGGTTTCACTCTTCCTCATGCAGGCACTATCCTACGATTAGGGGCCGCCGCCTTCATCCCGATTATGCTGATTAGCTATGTTGTAGGGGGAATTTGTGAAGCTATTTTTGCTGTGATCCGCAAGCATGAAATTGCAGAAGGGTTCCTAGTCACGGGAATGCTATACCCTTTGATTTTGCCCTCTACCATTCCTTATTGGCAAGTAGCTCTAGGGATTGCTTTTGGTGTAGTGATCGGTAAAGAGCTATTTGGTGGTACTGGGATGAATATCCTAAATCCTGCCCTGACTGCCCGCGCATTTCTCTTCTTTACCTTTCCTGGGAATATGACAGGGGATGTTTGGATTGGAAAAAACAGCTATGAAATCGCTCAGAGCATCAATCAAATGAATCAAGATGCCAAGCTAGATGAGGTGGATGGCTATTCTCAGGCTACGGCATTAGGTGGTTTAAACCAGGCAAATAGTGAGGTCAAGCGTATTCACATTGCTACGATTGCTCTCAGTCAGGGAGCTATAGCAAGCTCTCCCCTGCAAACTATGATCGATCAACAGTTTGACCTTTGGAAAACAAAAAGTGGAGTCATGGTCGACATTAAAGACCTATCTTCTCAGCAGTTACGCGATTTTTTGATGGCTCCTAGGCTGATCGGAGGTTTGGGGTTACCCACAGGAAGCTTAGCCTCTGCCTATTCTTCTGCAGAATCGGTTTACGGTTCCCAAAAATTCTCCAACGCCAATCTCTTTTTCGGTAATATTCCTGGGAGTATGGGTGAAACTTCGACATTTGCCTGTCTTCTTGGAGCTTTTTTCCTCATTCTGGTCGGAATAGGCTCTTGGCGCACGATGCTTTCCTTTGGGATTAGCGCCTTTTTGGCCGCCTATATTTTTGACTATTTTGCCTCGTGGGGACCAGATCTAGGAGCTTGGAGTGCAGTGCGTTATGCAATGCCTGCGATGAGACACATGATGATGGGCGGTTTGGCATTTGGACTAGTATACATGGCGACAGATCCGGTGAGCAGTGCTGGCATGCAGAGTGCGCGTTGGATTTATGGGGCTTTGATCGGGATTGTGACGATGTTGATTCGCATCATCAATCCAGCCTATCCAGAGGGTGTGATGTTAGCCATTCTCTTTGCGAACGTCTTTGCTCCGCTGATAGACTACTATGCAGTGCGTCAGTATAGGAGGCGTTTGCGTGTCAGCTAATCAAAGGTCAACAGACCTACAGACTATTTGGTTTATCACTGTTCTTTGTTTAGTTTGTGGTTTTCTATTGGCTGTTTTTGCGTATGGATTGCAGGGGCCTCAAGCTGTCGCACGGGAATTTGATCGTTCGAAGCAGATGTTAATTGCTGCACAAATTCTCAACGATGAAGAATATTTTACTCTTCTTGATAAGGAGAGTGGTATTGCAAAAAGGGCTGCTTACAGAGACGGTATATTGGTTGCTGACGAGGGTGCTTTGAAAGCCACTCCAGAGGAGATTACGGAGATTTCCAAAAAGCGGATACGCCCTCTTTTGACAGATCAAGCGGGCAATCTTTATACGCTGAAAGAAAAAGGAATTGACCTCTCTGATTATCTTGAGAAGAATAAGAAAACCGGATATGCCAATTTAGATTTGAAGCTCTTTTACGCGATTTTACCAAATAGTCGAGAAGAGGTGGCTGAGGAAGCGCTACTAAAAGATTTAAGCAAAATGTATGCCTTTGTGATACCGGTCTCTGGTTTTGGTCTTTGGGCTCCCATTTATGGCTATATTGCTGTTGAGTCAAATGTTGATACAGTGATTGGCACAACATGGTATGAGATGGGAGAGACGCCAGGCTTGGGAGCAAATATTACAGAGGCTTGGTGGCAGAATCAGTTTTTCGGCAAGGTGATCTTCCATGAACCTTCTACTGATCAAGTTGATTTCAAGAATGCAGACATGGGGATTGTAGTAGTGAAGGGCAAAGTGGCTGATGTCTATGGATCCTCACCGAGGAGCAAGAGTGCAGTGGATGGCATTTCTGGAGCGACATTGACTGGAGATGGAGTCACAGCTGCTTACCGTGATTCTTTAACTCCCTACCGCAATTTTTTCATCAAGGTTTCAGGTGAACAAAAAACTACCGCTCAGTGAATATTTTTTAGATCCTCTCTGGAAGAACAACCAGATTTTGGTAGCCATTTTGGGCATTTGCTCAGCACTGGCTGTAACAACAACTTTGAGCACAGCGATCACGATGGGCATCTCGGTGAGTTTAGTGACAGCATTTTCCTGCTATTTTGTTTCCCTATTGCGCAAGTTCACTCCTGATTCTGTGCGGATGATCACCCAATTGGCTGTCATTTCTTCATTTGTAATCATTGTCGACCAATTTTTGCGCGCCTATTTTTTCACTATTTCCAAGACGCTTTCTGTCTTCGTCGGTTTGATCATTACGAACTGCATTGTGATGGGGAGAACTGAGAGTATGGCGCGGAATGTGCCGCCGATACCTGCATTCCTCGATGGTCTTTCTGCAGGTCTTGGCTACGGTATTGTGTTGGTGCTGGTTGGTGCTTTACGGGAATTTTTCGGTTTTGGGCAGCTTTTTAATGTGCAATTGATTCCTCTGAGTTGGTATGCTACTGCAGAGCATCCTCAACGCTTTCAAAACTTAGGCATTATGGTGCTGGCACCTGCTGCATTTTTTATCATCGGCATATTCATTTGGATTGCCAACCTCATTTCAAAACCGGAGAAGCCTGCCTGATGTGGATGGGTGACTACAAACTGATCAACTTGCTTGGATTAATGATCCAGACGATCTTTATCCAAAATATTTTACTCTCCTATTTTTTGGGAATGTGCAGCTATCTCGCCTGTTCGAATCGTGTCAAGACAGCGAATGGTTTGGGCATGGCTGTCACTGTAGTATTAGTGGGAGCTGGAACAATCAATTGGTTTGTGCATACCTTCATCACTGCAAAAGGAGCTCTTTCTTGGCTCTCCTTTTTTGGGATTAACGGAAGTGCGATTGACCTGAGTTTTCTAGAGCTGATTGTCTTTATTTCTGTGATTGCAGCTTTTGTGCAGGTGCTTGAGATCATCATCGAGCGTTTTTCACCAGCGCTCTACCATGCCTTAGGGATGTTTTTGCCGCTGATTACGGTAAACTGCGCGATTTTGGGTGGTGTGCTCTTTGGGATTACAAGAGAGTATCCTTGTATTCCAATCATCGTCTT
>CAZXQV010000064.1:0-6588 GCA_964643195.1 uncultured bacterium
TCGATGTGTATAGCTTCCAGGTTTAACATGCATTTTGATTCCCGGGCTCCAAAGCTGGGGATTATCGGGATCTGGGTGTGGCTCCAATAGCCACTCTTCCCCCTCTTCTAGTGTCGTCAAAGCGCGTTTTAAATCTTCTCCCGGCGGCCTAATCAGAGGTGTGATAGTCGATGCTGGGTTCCACGCAGAACCAACCGTTAGACTTTGTGCCGCATCTTTCAACTGCTGCAAGAAGTGGTGATCTTCATAGAGTTCCTTTTCCAAAATCAACAAGCTGCAGGCACTGCATTTCTGTCCCGAATAGCCAAAAGCAGATTGGATGATATCTTTGATCGCAAGATCACGGTCGCAAAGAGCGGTTGCAATGATGGCATTTTTGCCGCCAGTTTCAGCCATTAGATAAAGATTGGGACGCATTTCAAGGAATTTTTCAGCAGTGCTTGTTGCGCCAGTTAAGATGACCCCGTTGATGCGCTGGTCTTTGATCAAGCTGCTTCCGACAGGATCATCGATGCAGTTGATGAATTGGAGGGATTCTTTTGAAAACCCTGCTTCCCAAAAAATTTGAGCAAGCATCCATCCAGCCAATACTGCTTCTGGAGCTGGCTTGAAGATCACAGCATTGCCAGCCGCCAAAGCGGCAGCAATCCCTCCCGTCGGAATCGAAATCGGGAAGTTCCATGGAGATGCTACAAGAATGGTGCCTCGCTTTTCCCATTCATACTGTTTCGGAAAAATTGTTTGACTATAATATTCTAGAAAGTCGATCGCTTCTGAGATTTCACCATTTCCTTCTAAAATCGATTTGCCTACATCTGCAGTCATCGCGTGCAATAAGTCTGCCTTCCGCTCTCGCATCAGTTGCGCAACTTTTGGTAATAGATTGTGCGATGCAGGTCGAGCCGCAGCGAGAGCTTTGTCGACATCTGCTTCAGTTGCTAGAGCATATTCATAGATTGGAGGAGAGGGATTGGAAGGATCAGTCCCATGCGACCACTCTCCCTCCTTTTCCTGGCCTCCAATTACAAGTGGAATACGAGGATAGCTTCTTTTGCCTAGCACTTTGCAAACAAGCTCACGATTAGGTTCGACAGAAAAATCGAGGTCGGGCTCATTATTGAAGCCTGATTTGAGAATAGGCCGTTCAAGCCGCTTGCTTTTTGTCGGTAGCTCGATTGAGCACGATTTGCGGAAATTATCGGCTTGCACTTTCCAGATGGCCTCTTTGTCAAGATGAAAATAGTGACGGAGAAAATTGTCAGGACCTCCATTCTCATCAAGGCGTCGAATCAGATAGGCAACAGCATGATCAAAGTGTTCACTTTTAGCTTCCGGGGCATAGAGTATCAGTTTGCGAGTGAGTTTTGTGATCACCCGCTGTGTGCTCGTCGCCATGCCGCTCAACATTTCAAAGTTCACATGAGCTTCATTGCCTGTTTCAGCTCGCAGTACTAATGCATAGGCGATGTCAAAAAGATTGTGACTCCCAATCCCGATATGTACAGCAGCTGTATGCTTCATAGCATAATTGAGCATTCTTTTGAAATTGGCATCGCTTTCAATTTTTTTATCAAAAGTTGCAAGTGACCAGTTCCTTCTGCTGCTTTCGATCTGTTCCATAGCCAAGTTTGCCCCTTTCACCAGACGGATTTTGATCGGATGGCCGCGCTTTTCCGCCCATTCAGTAAGCTCTATCTGTTTTTCGAAGGCATTAGGCAGGTAGGCTTGCAGAACTATCCCTCCATAATAGCTTTTAAACTCTTCTCGGGAGAGAATCCTTTTGAACAGCTCAACAGTCAAATCGAGATCTTTGTACTCTTCCATATCCAGATTGACGAAGCGATGCCCCGCTTTTCTGTAAAGCTTTCCTAAGCGCTCTTCTAGAATTGCTAAACTATTTTCCCATGCCACTTCATTAATCTGACTATAGAGAGTAGAGATTTTGACTGAAATGTAAGTGATGCTAGGATCATCAAAGTCTTGCAAGTAACGATTAAGACGTCTCTTTGCTTCATTCTCCCCTAAAATCGCTTCACCTAAGTGGTTAATATTAAGCTCTATATTCTGTTTTCGGCACTTTTTGTTGTATTGAGCGAATTTTTTGGGATCATCAGGAACAAGGACCCCTACCATTTCATTGCGTAGCTGCTCTTTGATTTTTTTGACAAAATAGGCGGGGAAGAGAGTAGCAAGGCTGCGGAAAATAATAAGCTTGAGCTTTTCAGTTCCATTCAAAAATTGGGGAATGCCGATCTTTTTTATTAGCTCGATTAGTTGGTTAACAGTGCGATCATCACTTTTTGCGCGACAGGAGAGGTCGGTAAAAAGAGTCATGAAGGTACGCCCTTTGGGGTCTGACATGATGCGAGAAAGCAATTTTTCTTGCTTTGCCTCTTTCGGTTTCCGTTCACGTATAGACTCTTCATAGAGTATTTTGGCTAAGTGGATAGCCAGCTCAGCCCTTTCTTCTGAACAGAGAGTGCAGCCTTTGATGCTGTTAAGGATATTTTCTGCTTTTTTCATATTCATCTATGATATAAATAAGTAGCCGTGAAATGGAAAGCTCTTTTAGTTATTTTTATTTGCACTACTGCTTTACATGGGGTTGTAGAGGTTGGAGCAGACGTGCTTGTCGCCGATTTGCAGTTTGTTAATCAAATCAAAAATAGACGGATCGGTCTAATCTCGAATAAATCGGCCATCAATTCCAATTACCAATCGACTCTGGAAATTCTACAATCAAAAAACTATGATGTGCGTGCGGTCTTTGCTCCCGAACATGGTTATTTTGGCAATGCCCATGCAGCAGACCATACAGAGCATAGCAAAATCGGAGAGATTCCAGTTCTAAGCTTGCATGGTGAATTGCGCCGTCCAAATGATCAGATGCTGAAAAATATTGATGTGCTTGTCTATGACATCCAAGATATTGGGACTCGAGGTTATACCTTTGTCACAACGCTCTTCTATTGCATGGAAGAGGCGGAAAAGCGCCATATCCCCGTAATCGTTCTTGATAGACCAAATCCTATGGGTGGCCATGTGGTGGATGGGCCGACTTTGGATCAAAGCAAACGCTCCTACATGTCTTATGTATCTGTGCCTTATTGTCATGGAATGACTGTTGGTGAATTAGCTCGTTTTTTCAATGAAGAGTATGCCGTTAGATGTGATCTAACAGTCGTGCCGATGCGGGGCTGGAAAAGAGGGATGACTTTTGAGCAAACCGGGTTGCCTTGGGTCCCCCTTTCTCCACAAATCCCTGAAGCAGACACACCATTCTTTTATGCAACGACAGGCATTCTGGGGCACTGTAGTCTTACAAGTATTGGCATTGGCTATACGTTGCCCTTCAAAATTGTAGGAGCTCCCTGGATCAATGCCCAAGAATATGCCAAAGCGCTCAATGACCAATCATTGTCCGGAGTGATTTTCCAGCCCTACTACTTCAGACCCTTCTTTGGCAAGTTTAAACTACAGGATTGCCAAGGGGTAAGGATTGTCATCACTGATACGGATAAATATCTTCCGCTCACCACCCAATATACGCTCATCGGTCTTCTGAAATCTCTCTATTCCAAGCAGTTTGAAGAGTCTATGAAGCAAATTGGAAAAACTTCAGGGAAGCTAAAAGATTTTCATCAGTTGAATGGGAGCGAAGAGGTGTTACAGATTTTTAATGAAGAAAAATTTATCATTTGGAAGCTCCGGGCTATTATTCAAAGAGACAGAGAGCGTTTTCTTCCGATTCGTCAAAAATATTTATTGTATTAGGCCTCTTCCGAATATCGCGAATCACCCATTGACTTTTCGCCTTTTATTGCCTAAACTTCCACCCTCATAAGTAACAATTTAGGAGTCTACCATGGATAAAATCAAACCGTTAAGCGACCGAGTGCTAGTCAAACGTTTTAAGGCTGAGGCCTCTAGAGGTGGAATTATCCTCCCAGATTCAGCGCAACAGAAGCCTAAAGAGGGAAAAGTTGTAGCAGTGGGTCCAGGTCGTACAAATGAAGCTGGCAAGAGAGAAGCTCTCTCTGTGAAAGAAGGCGATCGCGTCCTTTTCTCATCTTATGCGGGCACAGAAATTAAGGAAGGAGATGAGGAGTTCCTCATTCTCTCAGAAAAAGATATTCTTGGCGTACTGGTATAGGAGATTTACATGAGCAAGATTTTTAAATTTCAAGATGATGCATTGAAGGCGATTCAAGAAGGCATTCGCAAACTGGCTAAGGCTGTAATTGTGACTTTGGGTCCAAAGGGAAGAAATGTTGTCATTAAAAAAGATTATGGTGCGCCATTAAGTACTAAAGATGGTGTAACAGTTGCGAAAGCAATTTCTCATAAGGACAAATTCGAAAATATGGGAGCTCAGCTTGTAAAAGAGGTTGCTTCTAAAACGGCGGAAGTCGCAGGTGATGGAACAACAACTGCGATTGTTTTGGCTGAAGCGATCTTTAATCAGGGCGTGCGCAATTTGGCGGCGGGCTCCAATCCGATGGATGTCAAGCGTGGTATAGATAAAGCTGTAGAAGCTCTTTGTGAGGCGCTTTCTAAGCTTGCTCGTCCTATCAAAAGACATGAAGAGATCATGCAAATCGCTTCGATCTCTGCGAACAACGATCCTGCGATCGGCGCAATCATTGCGCAAGCGATGGAAAAGGTTGGTAAAGATGGCATCATCACAGTTGATGAAGCTAAGGGGATTGAAACTGTTCTTGATCTTGTTGAAGGGATGCAATTCGACAAAGGTTTTCTCTCGCCCTATTTCATCACAAATCCAGATAGGATGAGTGTCGAGTTAGAAAATCCTGCTATTTTGCTCGTTGAGAAGAAGGTTTCTACAGCGAAAGAGCTTGTCCCTATCCTTGAAAAAGTGATGGAGAAAGGAGCAAGACCTCTTCTTATTATTGCTGAAGATATAGAAGGTGAGGCATTAGCAACACTCGTTGTGAATAAATTGAAGGGCGGCTTGCCTCTTTGTGCAGTCAAAGCGCCAGCTTTTGGTGATCGTCGCAAGGCATTGCTTGAAGATATCGCTTGTTTGACAGGAGCGACGGTTGTTTCTGAAGAGCTTGGATTGAAGTTGGAAGAGGCGCCTCTTGGGGTCCTTGGCTTTGCTAAGCGGGTCAAAATCACGAAAGAAGAGACAACTCTTGTAGATGGTAATGGAGATCATAAACGTATCAAGGAGCGTGAGGTTCAGATTCGAGGTGAATTGACTAACTGTACTACAGACTACGACCGGGAGAAGTTAGAAGAGCGTTTAGCTAAGCTGGTTGGTGGTGTTGCTGTCATTCGTGCAGGTGCTGCGACCGAGACTGAGATGAAAGAGAAGAAGATGCGCATCGAAGATGCTTTGCATGCAACGCGTGCAGCAGCACAAGAGGGCATTGTTCCGGGTGGTGGGGTGGCATTATTACGCGCTGTGGATTGTTTGGATCAATTGAAACTAGAAGGTGATCAAGCAATCGGGGTGCAGATCATGAGAATAGCTATTTTTGCTCCGGCTATAGCGATCGCCAATAACTGCGGCCGTCAAGGCAATATGATTGCGCAGCAGATTTATGAAATGAAAGAGAATGTGAATTGGGGATACAATGGCCTTCTCGACCAGTTCATGGACCTGATGGAAGCTGGTGTTATTGATCCAGTATTAGTCACAAAAAGCGCATTGCGTTATGCAAGTTCTGTTGCAGGCCTTTTATTAACGACAGCTGCGATGATCAGCGACAAACCAGAGCCAAAAAATGAAGTTCCAATGGGGGGCGGAATGCCTGGCATGGGTGGTATGCCTGGAATGGGCGGCATGATGGGTGGAATGGGTGGAATGATGTAGAGCGATATAGTTGATTCAATTCAAGCTGAATCGGCTATATTTTAAGCTTGAATGTAACAGTTCAGACACCCCGGCCGAAGGCTGAGGGTATCTGAATTGTTACTCATTTCGTAAACTTTTTTCGTTATTGTCTTTGGTAGTCAAAGATTTAGCGTCATTTCCAGCCGGAAATGCTGCCGTGATCTATGTTAAAGGACATTTTTTCAAACACCCCTGCCGAAGGCGGACGGGGTAGGGGTTGTCTGAACTCTTACATACTTGATTGAATTTAAACCAGTATAATAAAGGGGATCTTTATCTGTTTTGCCCGGTAACAGATAAAAGAGAACTTGCTTATATTTAGAAGATCTCTTATCATAGCTTGCTCTGCATTGGTAGCTCAGTTGGATAGAGTACCTGGCTACGAACCAGGGGGTCAGAGGTTCGAATCCTCTCCAGTGCAATTTATCTTTAGTGGAGGATTTATGTATATCGGAAAACAAGCCCCTCAATTCAGTGAAAAAGCCGTTGTCAACGGCCAAATTATCGAAAACTTCTCATTAAAGAATATGAAGGGCAAATATGTTGTCTTGTTCTTCTACCCGCTTGATTTTACTTTTGTTTGTCCTACAGAATTACATGCTTTTCAAGAAAAGCTTGGAGACTTCAATGAGCGCAATGCACAAGTTGTTGGTTGCTCAGTAGACAGCTGTTTTTCACATCTTGCTTGGTTGAAAACTCCACGTAGTCATGGAGGCATTGAGGGAGTT
>CAZXQV010000065.1:0-6578 GCA_964643195.1 uncultured bacterium
CCTACACATGGTCATTCAGCTCCTCCCGCTGGTCAGTCCGCTCCTACCCTGGGTCAACCTGCTCCTACCCCTAATTCTAGATTAGCGGTTCCTTCCTCAGTAGTGCTTCGTTATACTGGCGATTTAACGCAATCAGAAAAGTCAGCGATAAAGATGGAAATGACTGTTGATGAAAAAACACTTAAAATTAATTTTAAACAATTTCCTGCATTTGATGTTACTATTCGGTCACAAGAGATATTCGAAGCCAGAGCAGAGGTTGCTGTAAATGCCGCCAATACACATTTGGGGGGGGGCGGCGGGATTGACGGGGAAATGCATAAAAAAGGTAAAGGTGGATATCAAAAGGCACACCAAGCATTGAAAAAGGAGCACCCCTCAGGGTATCCTAGTGGTAAAGCTACTTTGATAGCAAGTGGATCGCTTGAACCACAATATGGAATTCAGGGTGTCATTGTCGTAGCAGGACCTTCCGGTTCTACTAACCCTCAAAAAGAAGATCAGCTCTACTCTTGCTATTATAATAGCTTGCTGGTTGCACACGAGGCAGGTAAGACAAGTATTGCATTCCCCTCAATCAGTACAGGGTTGTATGGCTACCCGGAAGTTAGAGCAGCTCAAATTTCTCTAACAGCAATCAATAATTTTGTTCATAAATATCCACACACAAGATTACGGACAATTTCTATTCACTTCCGTCCTGGTGAAGAGAAAAAGCTGAAGCATTACAAAGAAATAATAAGCTGAGCTTTTTTTCTAAAGCCTGTCTTCCAAAATGGCCTGCCGAATCTCCTCCATCCACTTCACCATAAAGTGGAGATTGTGCACCGATGCCAAAATGTGTGCCGTCACCTCTTTCGCTTTGAAAAGATGGTGTAGATAGCCCAAACTATAATTCTGACAGGTCGGACAATCACAGTTAGTCTTCTCAAAATGCATCCGGTACTTCATCTGCTCAATCTTAATATCGCCCCCCTTCATCAACAGCAAACCGTGTCTTGCTGCTTTTGTCGGGTAAGAACTGTCAAATGTGTCGATTCCCAATGGCACAAGCTCCTGCAATGAAGGCAGATCCCCAATCCCCAGCAGATGATTCGGTTTCTCATCGGGAAGATGGGGCCTCGTCGCTGCAATCACCTCATAAAGCTCTTGCTTATTTTTGCCCACACTCCCACCGATCGCAAAACCATCAAATGGCTCACGCGTCAATGTAGCACATGAGAATTTGCGCAAATCTTGGTCGATCCCACCATGAATCACACCATAGATCATCTGTTTGTTCGGATTTTGCAAATGTTGTGCCAGTGAACGCATCTCCCATCTGTGTGTCCGAGCAAGCGACTTCTTCAAATCATCCTGCTCAATGTGATAGGGAGGCAACTCGTCAAACGGAATGATGATATCCGCTCCAAGCTCCTTTTGCGCAATGATCGAACTCTCCGGCGTCAGATGAATCTTACGCCCATCTCGGTAAGAACGGAAAATCACACCCTCTTCAGAAATCTTTTCGACAGAGCCATCATGCTTCTTTTTCCCACGCGACTTGATCTCATCGTGCACCGAGCCATAAGCTAGGCTAAAAACCTGAAAACCACCCGAATCCGTAATCAATGGCTTTGTTCTATTGATGAATTTGTGCAAGCCCCCCGCCTCCTTCACCACCTCCGTTCCCGGTTGCACAAGTAAATGATAGGTGTTGCAAAACATCAGCTGGAGGCCAATTTTATCAACAAGATCATTCCCTATCGCTTTCAGCGTCCCATTTGTCCCCACAGCCACAAAATTGGGCGTGTCAATCACCCCATGTGGCGTATCTATCCTCCCCACACGCGCGCGGCTCTTCTTCGACTTGTGAATGATCTCAAACATGAACAACCTTTCTAGATAAAGCCACAAAGGGCGCATTAAAAAGTATAATCACACTCTTGATCAGAAGAGAAAAAGCAATTACATGAAATGGACTGCCAACAAGACCCCATAATCCCAAGAAAGTGAAAAGGATAGTGTCTAATGTTTGTGAAAGCAAAAGAGAAATCGTTGTCCGCACAGTCAGCAGTTTTCCGGAGCATTTGTCCCGTAATTTCGCAAAAAACCAGATGTCAAAAAGCTGCACAGTAAAAAAACTTGCAAGAGAGGCAAGAAAGAGTCTAGGCAGGGGAGAAAAAATCTCATGATTCGGTCCACCTTGATACAAAAGATGCAATCTAGAGAGTAAAACAAAGGCCAACATCGAAAGAAAAACCAGTTTCACAATATAGCGAACAAATTTTTGACCATAATATTCTTGAATTAAATTTAATGTTAAGAGATACCCTACGACCAAAGCTTCACTTGCTGTGACTTTCAGTCCCAGAATGGTGACCTGCTTGAGAACAAAGAGATTCATGGCTATCGACAAGAGTACAAGCCACATGCATGCAGCCTCCTTCCCCAATCTCAGCATATAGATTGAAATTGAGGAAACAGCTGCGATATAAAGAATAAGTAGAAAAAAGTTGAACATGGCACGAAATAGTCTACAACAAAACGTAAAAACTCACATCATGAAATTTGGGGGTGGCGTTTTAGCTGATTCTGAAAGTTTTTCAAAAATTGCTGATCAAATCAAAGCCCAGCGTGTAGTGATTGTAGTAAGCGCAATGCGCGGTGTGACCGACCAGCTGATCAAGATGGCCAAAAGAGTCCATCCCGACCCCCCGAAACGAGAGATGGATATGCTGGTATCGGTAGGGGAGCGGATCAGCATCTCTCTTTTGGCCATGGCGCTCGCCTTGCGAGGCAGAGAGGCTGTCAGTTTCACCGGTAGCCAATCGGGGATTATTACGACAACAGAGCATGGAGAAGCTCATATCATCGATGTCAGACCAAGTCGTATTATTGAGGCTCTTGATCAAGGGAAGATCGTCATTGTGGCCGGTTTTCAGGGTGTCTCTGTCCACAGAGAGATCACAACGCTTGGTCGTGGCGGATCGGATACTTCAGCAGTTGCCCTAGCGATTGCCCTGCGAGGTACTGTGGAATTCATCAAGGATGTGCCAGGTATTTTTTTAAAGTACCCGTCGAAAGAGAAACATCTGGAGAGCATAACCCACCACGAGGCTCTTGCGATTGTGGAGAAAACGGGTACCGTTTTACACCCGCGCGCAATTGCATTGGCAGAGAAAAATGGGCTGTCACTCTTTGTGCGCGGACTAGAGGGCGGAGGAACTTCTATCGTAACTGACAAATCACCAACGGAACCCAACTATGAAGAGCCAATATCCACGCATTGTCACGCCTTATGATCAAAATCCGGATCCAGATGCTTTTTATATCAAATCGATTGAACGCGTCTTAAAACATCTCTTTCCGCCCAATTTTTTCATTGACAATGCGCCATCTTGTTTTCAAAAGCTCTTGCCCGCTGTTTGTTGGACACCGATTGGTCAGGTACCTTTCCAAATCTCCTTTTTTTTCTGCACCCTTTTTCGACAAAATGCTTACCGCTTTTTCTACGAGATGATCAGTCACTGGGCTATTCCAGGCAGAAGAGTGAATGTACTGTTGCAGTCTGCCAGTGACTTTGCTGTCCCTGAACTTGGTCATGAACTCTACATCAGTGGAGAGATCATGATTGAGATCAATACAAAGCGAGAGCTAGAAGTGCTTCAAGAAAATCTGCCGATTTTGGAAAAAGAGATTCGATTGGGCCTGCTCTCACCTTACCAAGCATCGCGGATTTTGGAGGCCAAGGGGCTCTGTAATGATTCCAAAGTGACGATGATTCAAGAAAACATCATCTCGTTGATTCGTCACCGCCCCCACGACTTTGATTATGATATTTTGACGGAGATGCAGCACTTCTTACTCCACTGCAATGCGACTTTCAAAGAGCAACGTTCTTATCGTCATCTAAGTCGTATCATCTGTGTTCAATACCTCTTCCGCAAATCATTGAAAGCTTCTCTACTCCATTTTCCAGATAGGCGTTATATCAATTTTAAACTCCTCCGTGCCGAAGTGCAAGGGAGGCGAGTATTGGGGATTGCGATCAGCATCAGTTTCTTGCGAGACAATGAGATTTTGCAAGAAAAACATATCCTTCATGCGATTAACACACTGATCCCACGTGTTACAATTGTGGATCACTCTTTTGTTACAGAAAGGGAAACGATCTATCTAGAGGTCGAGCGTAAAGGAGGCATCTCACTGGCCGAAGAAAGTCATCTTATCAATGAATTAGCGAGCGAACTTAAGAATTCGATTGAAACAAGGCTCAATCCGATCTTTATGCCCCAAAATGAAGAAGAGATCATGCGTGATATCGTGACTCTCTCTGGCCAGCTCCGCTTTGTCCGTGATCTGCCTCAAGTCATTATCAATTTCAATCAGCAAACAGAGGAACAGCTGGAATTTCTAGTCGTCTGTTTGAGCATCAAATCAGTTGTCACCCATTTGAAGCAAAAAGCAAGTTTTTTAGAATGCATCATCGATCGTGTAAAGACAGTGGGCAGTTTGCGGAAAAAACATCCTAAGCAAGCTGCAGTCTTCAGATTGCGTATTTTCAAAAGGCCCTTCTTGCGGCAGGATCACAGCGTGGATTTGCAGAAGGCGCGTCAAGAAGTTGGTCGAGAACTTGCTCGCATCATCGGTGAATTTAGAGACTACAACGGCGGGATGCTATCCAAAGAAAATGAACTTTTCACCCATCTTCGAGAGCTGCTTCAAGAGACAGGTCAAGAAAATGCCTTCCTACTTGAAGATTTCTTCTACAATTTGACTCCTGCAGTGATGCGGAGCCTGCTGCCCGCTCAAAGCCTACAGAAGCTCTTTCTATTTCTTCTGGAAACCGAGCTTTCGAACGAATATACAATCGAAGTCCTCGAGGAGGATGATCTTTATGTGGTCATTCAAGCGCTCGATGGCTCATTCAAAAAATCTATATTAGATCTAGTCTCCTCACTCGATGCTGCTTATTGCTTTTTGCAATCTACAGAGCATCCAACCTTCTGTATGCTGTGGAGAGGACCTTCACAGGAACAGGTGGTGAAATTTAGACTCGACTTAGATGAAATCATGATGCAATGGAGTGGCAATTCATTGATTGCCAAATAAACCGGTTACATAATCACCTTACACACTTTTTGTAGCACCGAGAGGGATTGATGTGGTCAAGATACAACGATCACAAGGAAGTATAAAAAACAACTTGACACATCAAATGCTTTTTTGTGATATCCCTGTTGGGATGCAACGAAAAATTCAAATCATATATGTCGCTTTGATTTCGATGGGGCTGCTACTTGCCACCGTCGCTTTCTTTTGGAGCACAAGGGTCGAGGTGATTCACCCCTCGGGCATGATTGCTGAGAAAGAGCGTGATTTGCTTGTCTTTGCGACACTGCTCATGATGGTAGTGGTGATCCCTGTTTTTGTATTGACTTTTGTCTTTACTTGGAAATACCACGTTCAAAACAAAGACTCTAAATATCATCCAAATTGGGACCACAGCGTCAGTTTGGAAGCGCTCTGGTGGGGCATTCCACTCATCATCGTTGCCGTTTTGTCAGTCGTCACATGGGATCAAACTCACAAGCTTGACCCTTATAAACCGATCGCATCAAATAAAGAACCGCTCACTATTCAAGTCGTCGCGCTTCAGTGGCGGTGGCTTTTTCTCTATCCTCAGCAGGGAGTGGCTTCTATCAATCTCTTCCAATTCCCTAAAGATAGACCTGTCAAATTTGAGATTACAGCGGATTCACCGATGAACTCATTCTGGATTCCTGAGCTTGGTGGCCAGATCTATGCGATGCCTAAAATGCAGACCGAGCTTCACACCATCTCAAATCGAGTGGGTAAATACCGCGGATCTTCTGCAAATATCAGTGGAAAGGGATTTGCCGATATGGTCTTTATGGCTGAAGTCGTAGAAGAAGAGGATTTCGAGCGCTGGATTCAAAGTGCCAAAGAGGCAGAGGTTTTGGATTTTGCAGGCTATCTGAGGCTTGCTCGTCCAACTGAAGATAGTCAAGAACAGCTTTTCCGGCTCGATGATCTCAAACTCTTTGACCAAGTCATCAACCAATATCTTGTTCCGGGAGGTCGACTTTGAAGGAGTTTATTTTTGGAAGATTGACTCTAGATGCCTTCAAGCATGATATGATCGAATATGGTGCTGGCGTATCGATGGCGCTTGTCGGGATCTTGGTCATTTATCTGCTGACAGTCAAAAAGAAATGGGGCTGGCTCTGGCATGAATGGATTACAACTGTTGACGCTAAAAAAATTGGCGTCATGTACATCGTTGTACTACTAGTCATGCTCATCAAAGGACTTATCGATGCATTGATGATGCGTGCACAACAGGCGATAGCTTCTGGTAACCAAGGCTATTTAGGTTCTGAGCACTTCCAACAGATCTTCTCGGCGCATGGGACGACCATGATCTTTTTCGTTGGCATGGGCGCTGTCTTTGCCCTTTTCAATTTAGTTGTGCCTCTACAAATCGGCGCTCGCGATGTTGCCTTTCCCTTTCTGAATGCGGTCAGTTTTTGGCTCTTTGCGATGGGAGCGCTTTTTTTGAACTTGTCGCTTGT
>CAZXQV010000066.1:0-6438 GCA_964643195.1 uncultured bacterium
ATGGCCTCTGATGAAGAGCACAATTTCCCCTATATTATAGATATGTGTGAGAAGGCGCACTGGTTTGGTCGAGGGGCTCAGAATTTTCGCATCTTCAATCAACCCTCAGTGCCGGTTGTGACTCAGCATGGAGAGTGGCTTATTAATAACGATGAAATTTTTTGCCAACCCAATGGTCATGGAGCGATTTGGAAGAGAGCGCTGGATGAGGATATTTTCGCTTGGTTTGCCTCTATGGGTCGCGACAAATTGCTGATCCGCCAGATCAACAATCCGATAGCTGGAATCGATGATCTACTGCTTTCCTTTGTAGGGACCGGCGTGATTCATAAGAAAACATTTGGATTTGCTTCGTGCGAAAGGCCAAAAGGGGTGCAGGAGGGGATGCTTGTTCAGAGTGAGCATCATGGAGTAAAGCGGATTTCTAATATCGAATATACAGATCTTAAGAAGTATGCAATTGAAGATGAGGGATTTCCAGCAAACACTAATATTCTTTTCGCCGATTTAGACAAAATACTGCCGGTGATCAAAAGTCATCCTCTTCCTGGTTTGATGGTCAATTTGAAAGACAATGGTCATGGTCGACTGGAGAGCATGATGCAAAGCATTAGCGATGCTTTGGAAGCTCATGAGGTTTACCTCACCTTTACTCCCCGTCACAAAACAATCTCTTCAGCGAAAAAAAGATATGTGCCCGGTGAGAGTTTGACAGCGACCCCTGAAGGGGCTTTTTATGATTTGATGCGCAACGGTCACGATCTTCTGACTCAATGTGATTTTGAAGTGCCATGCTTCCCCACAGTCGAGGAATATCTAGCAAAAGGGCCGAGCTTTGTCTTTATTTATAATCCCTCTCTTGGTCCATTGTATAGCATCATCAAGCAGAAACTGAAGGGCGGACGTATAGCCTATGGTGCTCAATTAGTCATTGAGCATCCAGAAGTGGACATACAAAATCTTTTTTTAGAGGGTTCTTTAGAAATCAGAGGTTCTACGCGTTTGAAGAATGTGAAAGTGAAAAACGCCAAAATTTCGGGAAATTTTTGGGCTGAGGATGTGGATTTAGCCGGGGATTATCATGTGCCAGAGGGCGAGTTTTGGATGCTGACGCCAGATGGGATGAAGAAGGGAGTGCGTTGGCAGATGAGCTACCGTTTAGATAGGAAGCTTGCAACTCCCATCACTGTTATCTTCTCTGAAAGTGCATAATCAAGATTGCCTGGATAGATCACATAGAGATGGTGGAGCTTAAGATCTTCGATTGCAGTGATCATCGATTTAGTCCGTTTGGGTGCATCCATGTATTTGAATTCGAAACCAATCTTACTCTGACCATCGATGACGAGCAGATCGAGTTCTGTTCCATCATAGGTTCTCCAAAAATAGGCGGGCTTTTGATAGAAACGGATGACTTCTTCAAGAGCAAAGCCTTCAAAAAGAGCTCCAATTTTGTGGCTAATCTGTAGATCACTCTCGCTTTTAATGTCTAAAAGATAGTTTAAGATCCCGCTATCACGCAGGTAGATTTTGGCTGTTTTGACTTGCCGTTTCTTCATATTTTCATGCCAAGGAGGAAGCTGTCTGACCATGAAAGTCCCAGTGAGAATATCAAGATAGCGCCTAATAGTGGCATCGCTGACAGAAAAATTGCGCGCCAACTCTGCAGCATTGAAAAGATTGCCATGATAGTGCGCGAGCATGTTCCAAAATTTCCAGAGTGTCACCGCAGGAATTTGGATGCCTAGCTGTGGAATATCTTTTTCTAAAAATGTCCGGACATAAAAGCGTCGCCAATCAAAGCTATCTTCGTCTGAACCAGCCAAAAAAGAAGGGGGGAAGCCACCTCGCAGCCACAGTTTGTCTATTTGATCCGTCTCTCGATAGGAGAAGGGGGTCAATTCAATGTAAGCAATGCGGCCAGCGAGTGTCTCTGAGGATTGGCGAATCAGTTCTTGAGAAGCACTCCCCAAAATCAGAAATTGACGCTCTTTTTTCTCATCTACCAGAACACGCAGGATGGGGAATAGGTTGGGGATGCGTTGGATTTCATCAATGACGATTAATCCCTCTAAGCGACTGAGAGCCAACATCGGCTCTTCCAGACGTGCCAAAGTCGCAGGATCTTCCAAATCAAAGTAGTGGCTGCGGTCCACTTCCCCATACATCCGAGCGAGTGTGGTTTTCCCGCATTGTCTCGGGCCGAGAATAGCTACCACAGGGTGAGTCCTGAAATAGCGACTAATGTTACTTTGAAATTCCAATCTTTCCATTACTGATTATTATAACATGCCCTGTCGGATTTTCAATGTGAATTTGCCTATTGGCTTGAGCTATTGTGGAAAATGCTTTTCATAAAGTTTTTTGACTCCATAAGCTGCTGCAACTACAGGAAGTACAATCAAAACGGTGCAGATTATGAAAATCTGTATTATATGGCGTTCGGGGAAAAGAAAGATCCGCTGAATCACTTCCCAGCCAAATTTGGCAGTGAATGCGGGTATCACAAAGCTCTGCGCTGCGATTACTGGAAGTGCTGATATTGGAGCGATCATAAGGACAGGCTATCCGAATTGACTTTTTTGGACAAGAGTACTAGACTGCTCGCCATGAAAGAAGAGATCCAAGAGAGGTGCCAGAGCGTTAAAGAACGTGTCCTTCACATGTGGAGGTATCTTTGACCTCGAGTCTAAATCTCGCCGTGTTGCAGAGCTTGAAAAGGTGATGGAAGAGCCCAATTTTTGGGACGACCAGTTAGAAGCTAAGAAAGTGATCAATGAAGCCAACACTCTCAAAAGTTGGACTGAACCTTACGCAGCTATTAAAAGCGCATTTGAAGAAGTGGATGCTCTGCTTGCCGATGCTGTAGAATTGGGTGATGAGTCACTCATCACTGCTCTGCATTCACAGCTCGACCATGTCGAAAATGAACTCCAAAAATTGGAAGTGAGGCGGATGTTGTCCGGCGAGATGGATAGCTGCAACTGCTACCTCACGATCAATGCCGGAGCGGGTGGAACAGAGGCTTGTGACTGGGGTGCTATGCTCTGCCGGATGTATCAGCGTTGGGCAGAAAAGCGCAAGTGGAAAGTAGAAGTTGTAGATGCGCTTGATGGGGATGTTGCGGGCTACAAAAGTGTGACTTTGAAATTCACGGGGGCCTTTGCATATGGCTACAGTAAGGCAGAGAAAGGAGTGCATCGACTCGTCCGGATCTCGCCTTTCGATAGTGGAGCGCGCAGGCACACAAGTTTCGCGTCGGTCGATGTCTCGCCTGAAATCAAAGATGATATCGAAATCGATGTTCAGCCAGGTGATATCAGAGTGGATACTTTTAGAGCATCGGGAGCAGGTGGACAGCACATCAATACCACGGACTCCGCTGTGCGGATCACTCACCTCAAGACTGGGATTGTCGTGACTTGCCAAAATGAAAGGAGTCAGATCCAAAACCGCGAGAGCTGTCTCAAGATGCTGAAATCCAAGCTTTACGAAAAGCAGGTTCTTGAGCGTGAAGAGGGCTTGAAAAAATTAAGCGGCGAGAAGATGAAGATTGAGTGGGGCTCTCAGATACGCAGCTACGTTTTTCAGCCCTATACTTTAGTAAAAGATGTGCGTACAAACTTTGAAACAGGCAATATTGTAGCGATGATGGATGGCGAACTTTTAGATGGTTTTGTCATCGCTTATTTGAAGGAATTTGGCTAAATGGACAATCTTAAAATTCGTTATACGACAGAAGCAGATGCTCCCTATTTAAAGGATTGGCTGATGGAACCCGGTGTCTTGGCGGGCTTTCCTATGTGTGATGAGAGGGAAATTTGGGATTCTGTGAAGCATTGGATTAGTTTTTGCCGCTACAACAGCAGTTTAACTGCTGAAATGGATGGTGAACCGATTGGATTGGCCACTCTCTGTTTAATGCCCTACAAGAAGCTGGCGCATCAATGCCTGATTTCAATCATTGTCACAGAGAAAATGCGTAGTAAGGGTGTGGGCACAAAGCTTCTCAATAATTTGATTCACCTTGCTAAAGAATATTTTGGAATAGAAATCCTCTATTTAGAGGTTTATCAGGATAACCCAGCGATCTCGCTTTATCTCCGTTTTGGATTCAAAAAGGTGGGAGAGCAGAAGCACTTCATGAAAGAAAATGGGAAATATATCAGTAAAATCATTATGGAACGTCTTCTCTAGGGCAGAATCTCCTGATTTTGAAACAAGATTGCATCGCTACCTCTCTTTTAGGGTGGAGGTGAAGGTCAATGAAAATAGAAAGATTGTTCTCAGCTACCGCGATCGGATCCTCTCTGTGCATAAACTCTTTCTTGATGCTCCAGAAGAGGTGATTCGAGAGCTTGCTCGGTATGTGATGGGAAAGAAAACTAAGCCGCTCTTGCGGCAGTTTATCCAGAGTCAGACTTTTGAGACTAAGCGAACAGTTAAGCTTGAACCCAAAGGAGAGGTTTACGATCTATCAGAAATCATGGCAGAAATTGAGCAAACATATTTTGGAAAAAGCTTAGATCTGCAGATTGGGTGGTTTGGCAAGGAGGAGCGGAAAAAGCGGTCGCGGATGACCTTTGGTTTATATCTGGATAATGTGAAGGCAGTGAAGATTCATCGCTTGTTAGATAGCCTATTTTATCCCCGCTTTTTTGTCGCCTACATTGTCTATCATGAGATGTTGCATAGTGTGATTCCAGGCTACCTGGATGCGCGGGGTCATTTCCGCATTCATGGACCAGAATTTAAAAATAGAGAGAGAGAGTTTCACGATTACAGTCGGGCAAGGAATTGGGAAAAAGTAAACAGGGAGAAAATCTTTGGCTGGGCATAGTAAATGGGCAAATATCAAGCACAAAAAAGATCGAGTAGACAAGCTAAAAGGTAAAATCTTTTCGCGGAGCGCGAAGGAGATCATCAGTGCTGTGAGAATGGGTGGACCTGATCTGAAGGCTAACCCGCGTCTTCGTTTAGCGATTCAGAAGGCTAAGTCTTTGAATGTACCGAACGATGTGATCGAACGCAATATCAAAAAGGCATCGGATCCTAACACAGAAGATTTCGTTTCTGTGACCTATGAGATTTATGGTCATGGAGGTGTCGGCATCATTGTGGAAGCGATGACGGATAATAAAAACCGGACAGCTTCAGATATGCGGATTGCGACCAATAAACGTGGTGGCACTATTGCTCAACCAGGGGCGGTGACCTACAATTTTGACCGGAAAGGAGTGATTCAAATTCCTAAAGGCAGCCTTGAAGAAGAAGTGCTTTTCTCGATCGTTCTCGATGCTGGGGCTGAAGAGTTTGAAGTCGTGGATGATGGTTTTATGGTCACAACAGAGCCGACGGAGCTCTATGCTGTGAAAGAGAGGCTTGATGAGAAAGGGGTCAAAGCGGGTGAGGCTGAGATTGAATGGATTCCGAGCAATTTGATTGCTTGTGATGGGGAAACTTCGAAAGCAAATCAAGCGCTGATCGACTGGTTAGAGGAGCTAGATGATGTCGATTCCGTCTACCATAACATGGAGCTTTGAGGAGAACGAGCCTTTCGACCTCGCTCGGAACTATTGTGATGAGGAGGGAACGGTTCTGCTCTACTCGGGGGACCTCCGCGGGTTTTCCTATTTAGCTCTTTTCCCTGATGAGAAGATTGAAGTGCCGCTCACGCCTAGCTGCTGGGAGGAGTTAGAGGCAAAGATTGGTCATGATCTCTACTTTGGTTTTCTCAATTACGAGATGGGCTGTTACAGCGATTCCAAAGTGATTCTTCATAAAGAGATGAAGCTGGGGGCGCTTTTCTATCGACCAACAGTGGTGATCCGTTTTGATCATCAAACTCAAAAAGCGACTCAATTCGGTCGGGCAAATCTAAAAAAATGCCTGGATCGATTGAACTTTTCGGCTAAGCAGTTGAGTGCTTCAGAAACTTTAGAGAGCTATTGTGCTAAAGTGGCGCTGATTCAGGAGCGGATTTTTTCTGGCGATGTTTATCAGGTCAATTTTTCACAGGAGCTTCTTTTTGAAAAGGCGGGGTCGCCGTTTGCTCTTTTTGAGAGATCGGCTAGGGGAAATCCTTATAGTGCCTATATTCAGACAAAAGAGCAGACATTGGTGAGTGCGAGTCCAGAACTTTTTGTCCATCGCAAGGGAGGGATCATTAGGACAGAGCCGATTAAAGGCACAGCACCTCGTGGCAAAACAGAGACAGAGGATAGTTTATTGGAGAAACAGCTTTGCGATTCTTTAAAGGATCGGGCAGAATTGCTAATGATTGTAGATCTTTTGCGCAACGATTTATACCGTATTTGTTCTCGAGTGGAGGTGGAAAATCTCTGTCAATTGCACCGTTTTCCCTCTATTTTTCATCTGATCGCTAGTTTAAAGGGGGAGCTGAAAGGGGATCCGCATCCGATTGCGTTATTACGCCCG
>CAZXQV010000067.1:0-6229 GCA_964643195.1 uncultured bacterium
ATTTTATTTGGAGAAGTGGAACATGGCGCGTTCCACCTCCAGGTCATGAGTGGGTCCCCTGTAAATGGAAACAATTTGACGATGGTTGGGTCAGATTAAAAGGCTTTTGGACCTTTCATGATGTCAATAATCTGGTCTATCTCAGTCAACCCCCGCCAGATAATGTTGATGAAAATGTGCAAGATCCTTTGGGAGAAGGCTATTTTTGGATTCCTGGTCATTGGAGTTATAGTCAAGAAAAAAATGATTTCATTTGGTTCAAAGGAAGATGGCATGAATGGGATGCAAAGTGGCAGTACGCTCCTGCCCGCTATGTCTGGCGTGAGAAAGGATACATTTTTATCGATGGCTTCTGGGACTGGAATTTGGATAGTCGCGGTATAGCTTATGCTGCTGTCAATATTCCTGAGGATGAAATAGATACACTTGCCTATCTGCCAGAAAAAGTGGTGGAGGCCAAGGATATTATGCGCACCTACTATCCCTATTGGCCAGACTACTTCATATCCTTCCAGCACTGGTCATTTTTTCATCCTGGTTTTGATTTTGGTTATGGGGCAGTGCCTACATGGTGGAATTTTCCAAGTTGGTGGTCTTTCAATTGCGTTGATCTTTGGTCGCTCTGGTGGTGGTGGACACATCCAACATTTCCGCATCCTTTTTTTATCACTGAAAAGTTATCAACGATGATTTTACCCCCTGACGCAAAAATTGTACAAAGAATGAAAGATGTAAAACCTAAACCTTTTATTGCGCGCAACGGTGTTACAGATGTTTTAGATCTGATCCGAGCGATTAAGAACTATACGCATCATGGTGAACCTATAATGCCTCTAAAACCATCAGAGGTTTTCGAAATTCAAGAAAATGCGCACCCTACGAAGAGGCCGTCAAAAGTTCTCAGGCCGACAGGAGTTGAGCTTCCTCTCGTGGCACCTCCTAAGCCATTCTTTGGTCCTTCAATCACAGATTTTTCCCAGCCCGTTCAAAATACACCGGTCCTTTCATATCCGCAGGGGATCATGAAGCCTCCTTTGGGAGCCGTGATGCCTGTTCCTCCAGTAGTGCCAAGAACCCGCACTTATGAAACTGATTATGTTGAGCCTGCTTCAGAAGTGCTGCCCTCCCCTAGAACCATTCAGGATCCACCCCATCTTTATTTGCCCCGGAATAACACCCGCCTAAGACCACCTTATCCTGAGAGTTACAAGCCACGCTCTCCTTATACGCCGAGGAATCTACCGCCAAATTATTAAAGCGTGGCTATTGCATTAATCTGAAAGGATCTGTAACATCGGTGCCATGCATCGACTTTTGCTAGCCTTTCTGATCTTATTTACACCTTTGTTTGGTAAAGAATCTGAGCCGATCGAATCCTGTGGATGTCCTCAACAGGATTATTATTGCGATCCAGACGCCAATAAGCGTGCATTGCCTGGTCCTGTTGCGGCTGTTGTCACTTCAATTAAAAATAGGCCAGGCGCTTGGACGATTGCTGCAGCAGGATTGGCTGTTGGGGGATTAGCCTACGCCTTATCAAATTCAAGTGACAGCACTTCTCATTAAATATATAGTCGATTCAGTACAAAATTGTAGTGTTTGACTGCGCCAAAGCTCCCGTGGGGAATCAACTCCTAAATCGGTCAATCCCGGCGCAACCTAAAAAGCAATTTAAATTTTTAATATAGTATAAATCTGCAATTTTGCACTGATTCAGCTATAGATCGAAAATGCGCTTGTTTAGTTCTTAATAATATGATATTATTTATCTATATCTTGTGGAGGTTGTATGGCATTTCATACTGGTCATGTTCGTGATCCTTGTCTCGATTGCTTAAACGCACTTTCATGTCTCTTTCTTTGTTGTGCTGCAGTCGATACGGTAAGTCATACAGCGAGCAACGATCGCACGATTGGGATTGCATTGGGAATTATTTTTGCGATTGCCACGATCGTGGGTGCTGCTCTTCTAGCCACTACCTCTTCCAATGTGTGGACAGAGAGGGGTTTTTACGCCGTTTCAAATGCGAGATATATCCCCTTTGTAGTAGTGGGCGGTGGTATATTCACGTTGCTGGCTTTTAGTGCGGCTGCTCAAAAAAATAAAATTTGACTCTGCTGATTCGGCTATCTATAGTCCCCAATGAATGGGAACAGCTTCAATCAAGATCCCCCTATCTCTTTACCGTTTGCAGATCAGCAAATCATTTACCTTCGATCATGCAAAAGAGGAACTTGATTACCTCTATGATTTAGGATTTGATGGCCTCTACTGCTCGCCTTTCTATGAAGCTTGCTCAGAGCATGGTTATGATATCACGGATCCTAACAAAGTAAGTGAACAGGTCGGTGATTTTGATGCTTTTTGCAAAGCAGTCCATGAGCGGGGTATGCAGATTATCATCGATGTTGTACCTAATCACATGGGCTTTAGAAATGGCAAAAATCGCTGGTGGCAAGATCTGCTTGCCAATGGAAAAGAGTCTCCCTATGCACACTTCTTCGATATCAATTGGACGCCCCTCAATCGCCGGTTGGAAAACAAAGTGCATCTGCCGATTTTAGGAATAAATTATGCAGAAGCATTGGGAGAGATTCAGTTAGAAAATGGCCAACTCTCTTATAGAGGCTTTCCTCTGCCTCTTGCAAAAGAAAGTAAGATTCCTCAGAAGAGTGATAAACAATCGATTCACACACTCTTGGAGCAGCAACACTACAGAATCTCTCATTGGCGTACAGCTTCTCATGAAATCAATTACCGCCGCTTCTTCAATATTTTTGATTTGGTCGCTATTTGTATCGAACATCAAGATGTCTTAGAAGCTCACCACAAATGGCTCTTTGAGCTACTTGAAAGAGGGCAGGTGGATGGCATTCGGATCGATCATCCCGATGGATTGTATGATCCCGCTGCTTATTTTAAGGAAATACGGCGCAGATATCCTGTTTTTACTGTTGTTGAAAAAATTTTGGGGAGTGATGAGGAGTTAGCTGATTGGAAAGTAGAGGGGAGTGTGGGGTATGAATACCTCAATTTGCTCAATGGTCTTTATATCGAAAGCCAGCATGAAGGAGTATTCACCAAAATTTACGATCAATTTACAGGAGAAAAAAATGAATTAATCCCCATTATTTTGGATTCTAAACGGCGTTTTGCACGTAATTATATGGCAAGCGAAGTAGAACAGCTCGCTTGTCGTCTTGAGCAGATCGCAGAAGAGCGTTGGGAAACGCGTGATTTCACCCGTTTTGATTTGACAGATCTGCTCACTGAAGTGATCGCCACCTTCCCGATTTATCGCACTTATGTAGTGGCAGGTCAAAAACCTTCAATTAGAGATGAGCAGGCGATTAATCAAGCGATTAAGATAGCCAAAAGCTTTCTTCCTCACCTTGAACCAGCTATTTTCAACTTTCTTGAAACAATACTTCTAACGCACCCCTTCGCGCAACGCTTCCAGCAGCTCACTGGCCCTATCATGGCTAAAGGCCTTGAAGATACAACCTTTTACCGCTATAACCGCTTCTGCTCTCTAAATGAAGTCGGGGGAAATCCTGCACATTTTGGTTATTCAGTCAGTCACTTTCATGAAAAAAATCAGAGAAAGCGAGAAAAATGGCCCTATGGCCTTCTCACTACTTCTACTCACGACACTAAGCGGAGTGAAGATGCCAGAATGCGACTCAATGTGATCAGTGAAATACCAAAAGAATGGGAAGAGAAAGTCAATCACTGGCGTTCTCTTGATAGTTCGATCGATGCCAATACAACGTATTATATTTATCAGACTCTGTTAGCAGGTTGGCCTCGCGGTGAACCAGAGTGGCCAGAATTTTTCGAGAGAATGTGGATGGTTGTGCTTAAATCGATTCGAGAGGCGAAAGAGAAGACAGATTGGGATTATCCAGATCAAGAATATGAATCTCGAGTGGAGGCATTTCTACGGAGATTGCTCACTCCAGGATCAAAATTTTTGCAAAGCTTCGTTCCATTTGTTGAGAAAATTGAGCCCTTTGCAGAGAAAAGTGGCCTTTCAGCTCTCGCAATCAAAGTGGCTTCGCCAGGTGTTATAGATTGCTACCAAGGCAATGAAACGTGGGTATATCGGTTGGTTGATCCAGATAATCGCACCTATTTTAAGCGGGCAGAGTCTAGTTCCAAACTTCAATTCTTAAAAACAGTGCTGAACTTTCGAAGAGAGCATCGAGAACTTTTTTTGGATGGTGAGTACATTCCATTAAAATCTGCTCACAATACCATTGCTTTTATCAGACGCACAGAAAAAGAGGAGTTACTTGTGATTGCAGGTCGTTTTTTTGCTTCGAATCCAGATTTTGGGACATTGAATTACACTGGGACTTTGATGAATCTTTTTACCCAAAACGAGGTTCAGTTAGATGGCGAGAATTCAGTTAGAGAGCTGCTCAAAGAGAGGCCGGCCGCTTATTTGTACAGATGGCTTTATTAACTTTGCCACAAAAATAGATGGAGAGGATCGTTGTCGCGATCGCCGCAGCTGACCCCAAAGACATCATCACTATAGCACCTGTCTGATTCAGGCCGACAAAACGGTGGAATTGAAAAAATTGTGTAAGCCCAATCGCTACAGTTGCAACTGAAGCTGCAAAAAGCAATCCAATAGAATAATCTCTAGCAATTTGAGTCATTCTCATAATACAGATCCGTCATTATTTATAGTTGATTGATTTGGTGATTCTTCCAAAAGAGGAAAGCCTCGCCCGATAAACGCCGCAGGTGGCTTCGAAATAAAGCGCATCGACTGACCAGTAAAGGGGTGTATAAACGCGAGCAGGTGCGCATGAAGAAAGAGACGGCTGCTTGGTCTGCCATAGCGGATATCCCCCAAGATCGGATGGCCAGCCTCCTTGCAATGCACCCGGATCTGATGCTTCCGACCTGTCTCTAATCTCAGACGCAAAAAGGAAGTGTTCTTGGCCTTCTTTACCACCCAATAGTTTGTGATCGACTTCCTACCAGCTGGGTCTACAACCACGTGGTAATCTTCAAGCTCTTTCAGAGGTAGATCCCACTGCCCCCCCTCACCAGAAATCCGCCCATCTACAATTGCAATGTACTCACGCTCTAAATCATGCTTCGCAAACAGTTGGTCAAAACGTGCTTGCGCATCCTGGCCCCAAACAAAGATCATCACTCCCGATGTATCCTGGTCAATACGGTGAACGGCATAGATGTTTTTCGTTTTGAAATGCCGAGCTAAGATCGTCAAAGCAGAGGGAGCATCATTCAATGCGGGTACAGAAAGTAGGCCAGCCGGTTTATCGATCGCAATGATCTGCTTATCGCGGTAAAGGATTTTGATTCCTTCAATTTCTAAATTTTTTTCTTGAACATTGTAGCTTTCAACCTCTTCATGGGGCTTCCGACAAGGCTTGCCATTCACCAAAATACGACCATGCTTGATCCAATTGAGCAAGGTACGTTTTGAGCTGTCGGGGAAATCTAGGGCTACTTTATCGACTAATTTCATGCGCCAGCCTTTCTAATTTTCGAGAATGTCCAGTTTAGAAGCGAAACAATCAGAGCAAAAGGTATAGTCCAGATAAAGCTATCGATGTGAAAACCTGGCACAATTTTTGCAACGAGTAAAACCATAGCCCCCATAATGACGAAGGAGAAAAGTCCCAACGTCAAAATGTTGATAGGAAGCGTCAGAATAAAGATAATAGGGCGGAGGACTGTGTTCACAGCTCCAAGCAGCAGAGCCACGAGGAGCGCTGTTCCAAAGCATTTAATAGAGACACCTGGTAAGCACATGCTTGTCAGCAGAATCGCAATAGTATTGAGCAGAAATTTTATCATATGTTTTTTCTTTTCCTCACCCTACTCGGTTTCGCAAGTATTATATCAATTGTTGGGTATTCCTTGCATTATGGCATTTCACCCATGCCGAGTTCAAAAAAATGCTGCAAGGTTATGATCGACGTCGCCCAGGGAAGAGTGGCTGAACTTGGAGCGGGATTTGGGGGCCTTTCTCGCCTTATTCAAAAAAAAGATTATGAATTGGAATCATTTGAAATTTCATTATTGCCCTATTGGATCTGCCGATTGAGGGGTGTAAGGGCCAAAAGAAAAGACTTTTTTGATGCCGATCTTTCCTCATTTGATACGATTATCTGTTATCTCTATCCAGGAGCAATGGAGAAATTGAGGATCAAATTCGAAAGAGAGCTCAAGCCTGGGACGCTT
>CAZXQV010000068.1:0-6212 GCA_964643195.1 uncultured bacterium
ATAGAGATGTTCTTCAGCATGTCTATTTAAGCTCAGGTCTGCACTTTCCTTCGCAGCGTCGAGATAGGCATTGAATAGGTAGAGGTGTAAGCGATCTCGTTCTGGCAAATGAGGATTCAGCTCGAGGGCTTTCTCACCATGTTCAATGATGAGTTTAGGACTATAACCTTCTTTCAAATAGCAGAGTGCTAGTAGTGATTCCCTTTCAGCTGAGCTCTCTTGATTTTCTAGAATAGTCAGAGCTTCTTTAAACCGATCTAATTTGATCAATCCTTTCGCTAAAAGCAGTAGGTAGAACGGTTTTTCTTCGGCAGTAAAGATTTTTTTGTTCAACCCCTTTTTGATAGAGTGAACAAGGTCTGGGTAACCTTCGTCACTGTTGAGACGGTGGAGGGTAAGATCGATAGCTAGTTTCAGCATGTCTCGATTTTCAAAATTTTCCAAATACAGTTGGCAGGAGCGGTTGGCAGCTTCCCAATTTTTATCTTCCACTAAGATTTGCGTTTTTTCTTTTAAACTACGTTCCAGAATAGAGGCGGTATATTTGGCAGCAATGATCTGGTCAAAAAAACGAAGAGAGTCTTCTCTTTTACCTATTTTGCGAAAAGTGAGCGCGCGTAATAACGCGACATCGCCTAATTCATCGCTATAACGTTCCTGAATCAAACGAAATGCGTTCTCAATGAGGTCGGTATCAGAGAGCTCATGTGCGCAAACAGCCAATGCAAAAAGAGCGCTTTTATCATAGGGATAGAGCAATCCTAGTTCTAAGCTTTTATTCAACAAAATGACCGCTTCTCGCCATTGCTTTTCTCGATAAAGCGCCATTCCCGAATAGAAATGGAAGAGGGGAATACGGCTAGAAGGGAGTTTCGTCAAAAAAAGAGAGCGTTCAGAAACAAGAGCAGGCCAATCACCAAGCTTCGCTAAGAGCTGAAGCCATTGGTAGCATGCTTCTGAGGAATGAGATCCTCCGATATAAGCGACCTGCCGAAAAACTTGTGCTGCTTGCTTTTCATTAAATTGTACCAGCATAGCCGCTGCATGAAAGAGCAGAGCTTCATTTTCTTTTTCACTTTTAGAGAGCTCTAAATAGAGTTCAGCTGCCTCCTGAGCATGTCCCAAAAGCGTTTGAATTTTAGCTGTTGCCAATTTTGCATGCGAAACAAATTTTTTCATGCTCATCAATGACTCGTAGTAGAGCAGCGCTTCATTGAGCAGTTTTGTTTTCATTTCTTCATCTGTAAGCAATAAAGCTCTACGGAAGTTCGCTTCAGCAAAAAGAAAGGTCGCTTCGTTTTTTTCATTCCCCCTCAATAGAGGGAGAAGAGGCGAAATTTCGTGATAAAGCAGATCATATTTCTCCATATGGTAAAGAGCTTGCCACTTCCTAATCCGGATCTCATCACGTTTCTGACTATCACGTATTGCCTCAAAAGCGGTTATTGCTGCACCATAATCTTTTTCAAAAAGAGCAATATTTCCCAAGTGTATTTGGAAATTATCCCGGATGAGGCTTGCCGGAAAGCGATCAAAAAACTCATAGATCTGCTGTCGCATTAAACTATACTCTTTGTCTTTCCAAAGAGCTTCAATACGGCGTGCTGCAAGAGATTCTTGCTCAGGGCTATCAATTTCTTCCATCACAGCTTCAGCTTTAATAGAGGAAGCTCTTTTATGGCGGTTGGCCTCGATAGACAGAGGGAGCAAAAGTGATAAAAAGAGTAGGAAATATTTCATTTGCAATGTCACTGAGATAGCAAGAATAATGTCACTCTTTGGAACAAAGAGCAAGACATTATGGGAATTCTTTACGCCTTTTTTGCGGCAGTATTGGCAGCCACATCTAACCTCCTCCTATTCCATAGAAATTGATCAATGTTTCAGCCTTAGAATAATTCATCTGGCGCAGGGTCTCGTAAATCCGGAGTCCCTGGGCATTTTGACCATGTCGAAAATAGAGAGTCCCAAGCTTAAAAAGCGTATCGCGGTCATTAGGACGCAGGCGCAATACCTTCTCATACTCTTGGATTTCTTCCTCTGGCATCTGAAGATCATGATAACTGTAAGCGAGCTGAATATGAACCCAAGGATCATTAGGAGCATAAGTATTCAATATTTTGAACTCTTCAATTGCTAAGTTGGCAATCTGTCGAAACCTAGCTTTCATTCTCTCTGAAAAACGGTCTGGATGAATCCATTTATCGCAATCTAATGTTCGAGGGTCACTATAAAGGGTTGATAACATCACATAGGCATTGGCTAGCGCTGCGTGGACCTCAAGATTGGTCGGTTCACATTTCACAACCTTCACATGCTCTTCAACGCTTGTATTGAGTAAGATTTCACGTAGGTGATGGAAATCATTCCAGTGTGAAAAACAAGAAAATTTTTCTAGTGTAGAAGCAAGTGATTTCAAAAAGAAGGGAGGGGTATAGATTGTGTATTCCATCTCATCTAGAGAAGAGGCAAATTTTTGTGCAGCATTAGCTAACGCTATATGATGCTCTGGAACCCCCTCTTGGTAACCCATTTTTTCTCGACAGCGGTTTAGATACTCCTCACAGAGATGTACTAATTGATCAGGTTTCTTCGCTTGTAAATAGAGCCTTAAAACGAAATAGGAAAAAAGAGTGAGGAAAAGCAGAGCCAGACTAAATGCTAATACGGTCGATTTCGATAAGAGAGCAAAACATGAGATAAAGAGAGCTATTTCAACAGTGCCGATAATAAAAAAAACAGTATTGAAAAGCGTCTGAGTACGCAGCAATTTCCTCAATGAGCGAAGAGAGGGTGATGACAGTCGCTGCACGTGCTCATGGGCGTAGGCGTTTGCTGTCAAATTATTCATCTTCATGAAAACTATTGATATTATCTATTTGTACTAAGTGTTCTAGCTTCGTTTGCTCCTCATAAACACGACTAAATGCAATCGCTCTATGGACGCTCTCATCCAAACAAGGAAGATCGCGCAAGTAGACTAAAGCCTTTTCATAATCTCCCATATGAAAACAAGCAAGACCCACCAAACGCTTTGCACGGAAATTGCTTGGATCTAGTTTTAATACCCAAGCTGCATGTGTCTTAGCTGCTCCCCAATTGCGGGCCTCATAAAGATATTCTGCATCCGCTAAATGATTGGCTAACTTCTCACAACTGCCAACTTCTTTGATCGCTACATGAAAGGCGTCCAGAGCGTCGTGTATCAAAGAGAGGCGATGAATCATATTGCTGTTTTCTGCTTCCCTATATAGTTGGCAAAGAAAAATCTCAATCTTTTTTTGACATATTTGCTTTTCAATAGAGCATTCAGAAGCTAGACGTAAAAGGTTCGTGCCCTTTTCTTCAAAACCTTCCTTTTTCCAGAAGAGCTGACCAAAGTCTAATAATTGAGTCGCTAAACGCTCGTAATCACTCGTTTCTTGTCCAAGTTTTTTCCAAAAAGCTAGAAAGTTACGTGTATCAAAAAGGGTCTGTGAATCATTATAAATGACTTCGAAAAGCTCGGGCATGATTAACCGAGTCACTTCACGTTTCATAGCATATGGATTTTCAGAGAGTGCTTCCAGCATTTCCCAGAGATAGCAAAGTGTGTCATTTTCATTGCGTTGTATACCGAGCTGAAGAGATTGAAGCAAATGATCGACCATCAGATTATAGAAATAATTTCCATGAAACTCCTCACAAATCTTCTTGCATAGGAAGCTAAATTCCTCATCTCGTCTCAATAGAATCATATCCGTTAGGCGCAGAGCAATGCTATCGATATGAGCTGTACAATTCCATTCCTCCAATGTATGGATAAAAGCAATTGCCCAATCATGCATCTCACTATCTGCAGGGGAAGTTAACAGCGCTAAAGCCTCATTTGCAACATGATGTGCAATTCGCTCTCTTTCACGCTCAAAGCGGATTTCGCGACCCGAGCGCTCAAAGTAAAAACGGGCCAATTTGTAGTAGGATCCACGTGAACAAGGGGGAACTTCTTGAGCTTCTTTTAAATATGTAAGACCTAAAAAAAGAGTTGCTAATTGATGATAATTGTGAGGATCTTTCTCAAGGAGGTGGCTCTGTTTTTCCAAGATTTCGCGACTACTCAAAATATCTCCTTCCTCTGAAAGGCAATGAGCGATATGCAGCTGCCGCCAACTTAGAGGAAAACAGCTTTCAATCACTGAATCCATCCAAGTTTTTTCGGGCGAGTATGCTGACCAAAAGCGGATAGCCTCAGCATAATGCTTGTGCAAATAATTCGAGAGTCCCTCAAAAAACATCAATACAGAGCTACCGTTCGTCAAACGTTTTGCTCGGTCAATCAACGGTGTAACTTCAAGCTCATTCTCTGTTGAGTAGGCGTTGATTGCTTGAGTCAGATAGGCCTGAGCCAAAAGGTCCTGGTTCTGAGGAGAGTATTGAAGAATTGTTTGCAGAAAATAGTCTGACTCCCTAAAGTGACCTTTTGCGCTTGCTAAATAACTATTATAAAGTGCGAGGGGAAAAATAGTTGGTTCGTACTTAGTCAAGATGCGTTCAGCTGCTTGATAGTCCCCATCTCTAAAGGGCGCAAGAGCCATTTTTTCAGAGTTGCGGCGCTCTTTGCTGTGTAGATAGAGGTAAGAAGAGCCACAGGCAAACAGGGCGATCACAGTGGTAAGGAAGAGGAGGCGTTTCATGCCCGTCAGATTACCATTGGTTAAAAATAAGATAAAGGGAAATTATAATATTAAAGATTTTGTAAAGCTTATCTGGTTTTTTATCACTATGCAGAGAAAAATAATGCAGAATTTAATAACATCATGTTAAAAGTAAAGATGAACGTATATAAGAAAGAGGACTTTTCTGAATGAGTCAAAAGAAGACGATTTTATTGATTGAAGATGAAGAAGATATAGCCGCTCTTATTAAGCTGCAGGCCGATATTTCGGGTTATAAGCTCTATGTAGAAACCGATGGAATTAATGGCTTCCGTGCTATTGAACGTGACAGACCCGATCTTGTTATTCTTGATATTATGCTTCCTGGTCAAAATGGTCTTGATATTTGTCGGAAGATGAAGCATAGCCCCGATCTTAAGAATATTCCCGTTTTAATTATTTCAGCAAAAAATGAAGAGTTGGATGTTGTGCTTGGACTTGAGCTTGGAGCCGATGACTATGTTGCCAAACCATTCTCACCAAAAATTCTGTTTTCAAGAGTGAAGGCTATTTTACGTCGTGGACGTGAAGCACAAAAAGTAGTCAAGACCCTGAACTTTGGGGATTTCATTCTTGAGGTCGATCGTTATCTTCTTAGAAAGAAAGACAAGTACATTCCAGTTACTCTCTCAGAATTTGGTATTTTACGTCGTTTCTTGGTAAACAGAGGGAAAGTACTGACAAGAAATCAGTTGCTGGATGACGTACAGAACGACGATGCCTTTATCATGGACCGCAATATCGACGTGCACATCGCCTCATTGCGTAAGAAGCTTGGACCAAACTTCCACTGGATTGAAACGGTGAGAGGTGTGGGATATCGCTTTAAAGAAGAAGAAGACGTTGGAGCTCTAAGTGTCGCTGGCCAGCTCTAATTTTAATCGGTAAACCAGCTGATTCAGCTATAACAGGGAGATAGTGGGGTGGGGTATTTTTCAGAGATCATTCCTCTCTCATGTTTAAAAATATGAGCTTCTAAATGATTGCTCAAATTTTAACTTTGCACCCGAATGGACGATAGCTTTCACGCTGTGGCAATGATCAATCGCAATCGATTAGACTTTCTTTGCTTTCCAGAGCACAGCGGTTAAAAAAAGAGCAGCGACTGTTCCTAAAATAGTGCTCAAAGTCGCTATACTGACTCTAAAATGAAGAGCCTTTCCTAGACTTCCATATTTAAGATAGCAACCAAGAACAGCGCTTGCCACTAACCCGACAGCGGCGATGAATCCCATCACTTTACCTGTCGCTTCGATGTAATTGGCATTATCTCCACAAACTCGCATATAATATCCTCCTTGATATATCTATAGCCCCTTGAATTGACTACACTACCCTATTATATACAGAGTCTATTAAGATTTAATTAAATTTTTTAATGATAAGCAAAGTTGAAGGAAATGATTATGGAGGCCCTTTGCCCCTGTCAATTCAGGGTGGAAGGTTGAGCCAAGATGGTGACCCTCCTGACTTTGACACTTGGGCCATTCAGAATTTCTAAGTGATTGATTTTCAATT